>NZ_JBMNDS010000049.1:0-23579 GCF_052543295.1 Streptomyces sp. SAS_270 | reverse complement strand
CCCCCCCCCCCCCCCCCCCCCCCCCCCCCCCCCCCCCCCGACCGACGTACGTTCCTCGGTCAGGCGGCCAGCGCCGGTGCCGGGAGGCACAAGGGCGCCGGGCCCGTCGCCGCCTCGGTCCACGCGGGACGCGGCGACCGCACCGTGGCCCGGGTCCGATCAGTGGCGAAGACGTACAACCGCAGAACCAGGAAGCGCCCGATGCCGGCGAGCCCGGCCGCACCGAGGTAGACGGTCTGCTCCCACAGCATCCCGGGCGAAGCCTGCACCGTGTGCAGTACGAACATCGCGGCGCACGTCATCGCGTACGCCGCCGTCGCCGATCCCGCGGACTGCCAGTGCTGTCGCCACCCGGCACGCCGCCCCGCCCCGAAGGTGAAGCGTGCGTGGAGCTCGGTGCACAGAAGGGTGGACGCGATCGTGATCAGCACGTTCGCCATCACCCAGGGCATCACCTCGGCCGTCAACGCCACCGCCCCGCTCGAAACGACGCCGACCCCTCCGCCGCACAGAACGAACCGGGCGAAGGAAGCGAGCGGGCCGCCGGGACCGGCAGGGCTACGGCGCGTCCCGGCACCGTCCACCACGGTCTCCACCCGTTCCGGACGCCGCGTCCCGCACACCGTTGCCGGCTTTGACGAGAGCAGCGCGTCCATGGTGGTTTCCTTCCGAAGGGGAGCTGTGAACCTCTGGGATCAACTGGGTTCAACGATGCCGTCGCCCGCCCTCGGGCACGATGATGCACACTCCCCAACCGAGGGTGGTGCTAGCTGCACCATGCGGCCGGGGGTACGCCTATGGGCAACCCCCGCTCGGCCGACGCCGGTTGACGGCGCGAACGGCTGCTGTCGACCGCCGTGCCGGTCAGGACCGAGGGCGAGCCCGGTGCCGAGGTAGGGTCGCTGGACCCGATGCGCCGTACGTACCGGCACGTGACACAGGCCACAGGAACTCCTCCCGTGTCGTGGAGAGAAGTGGTTGTGAGGGACTCAGAAAACGATGTGCGCCGCCTCGTGCGCGAGGGCGACCGCGCGGCATTCGCCCAGTTGTACGAGGAGTACGCCCGCGCCGTGTACAACCACGGACTGCGGCTGACCGGCGACTGGTCGACGGCCGAAGAGATCATGTCCGAGACGTTCCTGGTCGCGTGGCGTACCCGCGAGCGGGTGCAGGAGGACGGCGGCACCCTGCTGCCGTGGCTGCTGGGCATCGCCACGCACAAGGCGGACAACGCCCGTCGGAGCGTGCGCCGACGGCAGTTGTTCCTGGCCCGCCAGCCGAGACCCAGTGAAGTGGAGGACTTCGCGCCCGAGACAGCCGGGCGCATCGACGACGCGCGGCGCCTTCGTGCCGTGCAGGCCGCTCTGGGCCGACTGCGGCGCCAGGAACGGGAGGTGCTCGCCCTGTGCGTGTGGTCCGGTCTGGACTACCAGCAGACGGCCGAGGCACTGGGCATCGCCGTCGGCACCGTACGTTCCCGCCTTTCGCGTGCCCGCAAGAAGCTCGCCCGGCTGGCGGACGAAAACCTGGAACCGCGCGGCGCTCGCGGAGAGATGACAAGTGCGGCCGCAATCGCGGCCCTGCCCGTGCGGGAGGAGCTCACATGAAGGACAACACCGACTCCGTGTCCCCGGAGCGGCAAGGTGACCGCGAGGAGATCGCCCGCCTGCTGCCGGCCCCGGCCGACTGGGACCTTTCGCACGAGCAGCACCTTCGTCACAAGGAACTGCTGATGCACCACATCGACCGCGACCAGGCCGCCCCCACCCCGCCCACCCGGCCCGCCCGTCGGCTGCTGCGGCCCGTGCTCCTGGCGCCGGCCACCGCGCTGGCCCTGGCCGGCGTGCTGACCGCGGGGATCGCCCTGTCGGGCAACGACCACGACCGCAAGCCCACCGGCAGCGCGTCGCACGGCGCGGCCGGCGACATGCAGCCCGCCGCGGCCCTCCTCGACCAGATCTCCACCGCCGCGGGGAAGCGCGACACCCCGACCGTGCGGGACGACCAGTTCGTCTACACCCGGGAGAAGGTCCGCGGGGCCGACCTGACCACGGGGAAGGCCGTTGTCGGCCCGCTGACGAACTACGAGAAGTGGATCGCCCAGGAGCCGGGTCCGCTGCGCAAGCAGGGTCTGACCCGTGAGGACGGCGAGACCTCCGTCATCAATGCCGATCTCGGCGACACCAAGGGCACACCGGCCGGCATGAGCCGACCCACCTACAAGTGGCTCAGCTCGCTGTCCACCGACCCCGACAAGCTGCTGGCCTACCTGTACGCCAAGACCCCGACCGCGCAGGGCCGGGAGCGCGACCAGGCGGTGTTCGAGCAGATCGGGTCCCTGCTCGGCGGTGTGATGCCGCCTCGCACGGCCGCCGCCCTCTACCGGGCAGCGGCGAAGATTCCGGGCGTCACCTGGGCTCCGCAGGCTCGCGACGCGATCGGCCGCAAGGGTCTCGGCATCGCCCGCGACGACACGCGGTACGGCATCCGGACCGAGTGGGTCTTCGACGAGAAGAACTACACCTACCTCGGCTCCCGAAGCTATCTGACCAAGGACCTCTCCTACGGGAAGGCCGGAACTCTGCTGTCCAGCTCAGCCGAGATCGCGCACGCCGTCGTCGACGAAGCCGGCCGGCAGCCTGCCGACGCGAAGGGGGCGGCGACCGAGCGCGAGAGCTGACGGTTCGCGCGTACGCAGATCATGCCGGGCCGGATCTCGACGGAGATCCGGCCCGGCCCCATGTCCGGTCCCGGGCAGGGTCGTCGAGGCGGTTGAGCGACCTGACCCGGACGTGCATGTCGTCAAGGGCGGTCAGTCCGTTCGGTGCTGTTGCTGCCGGCCGTTGTCATCCGCGGCGGGATCGCCGGGCGGGTTCTCCCCGGCGGTGAGATGTTCCAGCACCTCGACCAGCTCCTGGCAGGCCAGTTCCACCGAGCGTCGGGTGTTCAGCTGTTCAGTGATCACGGCTGACAGGAGGAGGGCGGTCAGGGCCATGGCTCCGTTGAAGGCCTGAAGCTTCATCATGACCTCGATCCGCGTCAGCCCTTCGAACGGGCCGATCGCATCCGTCGCCGCGACGGTGGCCATGACTGAACTGACCAGGGCGCACAGAGTGCTGCCCACGAGCTGGAATCGCAGCGCCGCCAGGATGAGCAGCGGATAGACGAGGAACAGCATGCTGATCGAGCTGCGCGTGGCGAGCGGAATGAGGATGCAGGCGAGGAGAGCCAGGCCCAGGGCCTCCCGCCAGCGTGTCAGGCTCGGGGGCCAGCGCGCCCGGTGCAGCAGGAGGAGAACCGGGGTGACGATCAGGACGCCCATCGCGTCGCCCACCCACCAGGCCAGCCAGACGGGCCAGAAGTCGTGTGCGGCGAGCTTGTCCGTGAGGACGTTGATGCCGACGCCGACGGTCGCGCTGATCAGCATGCCGACCAGTGCGCCGAGGAACACCAGCGCGAGCCCGTCCCGCAGCCGGGCGAGGTCGTTGCGGAAGCCCACCTTTCTCAGCATCAGGTACGAGCAGACCGGGGCGGCTGTGTTGCCCACCAGGGTGCCGAGCACAGCGGGCCGGAGCGAGGTGAGGGACATGATCACGAGGAGGACGCCGAGTGCGATACCGGGCCAGGAGCGCAGTCCGAAGATGAGCAGACAGGCCACCGCGATGCCCGTGGGCGGCCAGATGGGTGTGAACACCGCGTCCTCGACGACGAGCTGTCGCAGGAGCCCCAGCCGTCCGGCCGCGTAGTAGCAGACGGCGATCGCCAACGTCTGCGGGCCGAAGGCGACGAGCCGGCGCAGATCCTGAGTACGCACCACAGCAGCCATCAGACACCGAGGCCGCCGTGTCGGCGAGGCGAGAGCCGCGGACTGTGAGCCGTCCTCACGCTACGGCAGAAGGTCCGGCCCGTCGTGGCCGAGGACGAGCACAGCGGCGTCGTCCTCGTGTCCCACCAGTTCGGCGACCTTCATCACGGCGGCGGCCAGTGCCCCCGCCTCCATTCCCGCGACGGCCGCGATGCCTGCCAGCCGCACCACGTGTTCGAGCCCCTCGTCGACAGTCAGCGCGGGCCCCTCCACCACCCCGTCCGTGAGCAGCACGAACACTCCGCCCGTGGTCAGGCGGTACTGCGTCATCGGGTACTCCGCCCCCTCCTCAATGCCGAGGGGCGGTCCTCCCTCGTCCTGCGCGATGCCGGACCTGCCGTCCGCCGTGGCCCAGATGCAGGGGACGTGTCCGGCCCGCGCGCTCTCCAGCAGCCCGGTGGCCGGGTCGAGCCGCATGAAGGTGCAGGTGGCGAAGAGGTCGGTGCCGAGGGAGAGGAGCAGGTCGTTCGTCCGGGCGAGGAGTTCTCCCGGCTCGCTCGTGACAGAGGCCAGGGCCCGCAGGCCGACCCGCACCTGGCCCATGAAGGCGGCCGCCTCGATGTTGTGGCCCTGGACGTCACCGATGGAGAGCCCTATACGGCCGTCGGGCAGCACGAAGGCGTCGTACCAGTCGCCGCCCACGTTGAGTCCGTAGCAGGCGGGCACATAGCGGGCGGCCAGACGGAATCGGGGGGTGGCGGGCAGGTCGCCGGGAAGCATGCCGCGTTGCAGGGCGATGGCCAGCTCGACCTGGGAGCGCTGCAGTTCCGCGCGCTCGCGTGCCTGGGCGGTCAGCGACCCGAGTCTGGCCAGCAGCTCGTCGGCATCGTCCATGGGGCGGTTGCGGGACATCGATCACTCCAGGGACAGATTAACCCTTTCAGGGTAATACCGGCGGCCGAGGCGCACTCTCGCGCCGCGGGGAGGCCGCTCAGCGGGCCATGAGCTCGCGGAGCGCGGCGACGATCTGCTCGGGGGCTTCTTCGGCCATGAAGTGTCCGCAGGTGACGGTGGTGTGGGTGAGGTCCGGTGCCCAGGCCTTCCAGATTGCGCGGGCGTCGAAGCCGAGGGCCCCGCCCCAGTCCTGCTGGAGGACGGTGACCGGCATCCGCAGCTGACTGCCCGCGTCCCGGTCGGCCCGGTCCTGGTCGACGTCGATGTGGGCGGAGGCTCGGTAGTCGGCCACGATCGAGGTCACCGCGGTGCGGCAGGCGTCCAGGTAGGCGGCGCGGATGTCTGCGGGAACCGCCTGTGGGGTGTTGGTCCAGATGTCCAGGAAGTGGCCGAAGAAGGTGTCCGGGTCGGCCTCGATCATCCGCTCGGGCAGCCCCGCGGGCTGGGCCATCAGGTAGAGGTGGAATCCCACCGCGGCGGCGGTGCCGTGCATCACGTTCCACATGTCCAGGGTCGGCAGGACGTCGAGGCAGGCCAGGTGGGTGACGGCCTCGGGGTGGTCGAGTCCCGCGCGGAAGGCGACCAGCGCACCGCGGTCATGGCCGGCCAGCGCGAACCGCTCGTGCCCCAGCGCGTGGGCCAGGGCGACGATGTCGGCGGCCATCGTGCGCTTGGCGTAGGTCGTCCCGTCGGCCTCGGCGGGTTTGTCGCTGGCGCCGTAACCGCGCAGGTCGGGGCAGATGACGGTGTGGTCGGCCGCGAGGTCGGCGGCGACGTGCCGCCACATCAGGTGCGTCTGGGGGAAGCCGTGCAGCAGCACGATCGGACTGCCGGAGCCGCCGACGGCGACGTTGAGCGATACGTCGACGGCGACGGGGACCCGGCGGTAGGCGAAGTCAGGGATGGTGGGCGTCATGGGGCGCTGCTCTCCTTGCACGGGGAACACGTCCGCCGGTCGGCGGGCGCACCCGAGCCTCCCGCGCCTGAATCAGCAGCGGATCAGTGGCGGATCGGCGCGTACCGTGGCGGCCGGAAAGCGGCCCGGAGAGGTGCGTATTCCGGAGAAGTGCGAATCCGGAGAGGTGGGTATGGAGCGCGTTGCGTTCGGTGTGCTGGGGCCGGTGGTGGCCGAGAGCGCTGCCGGCGTGCTCGCTTTGAAGGGCCCGCGCCACCGGGCGGTGCTGGCGCGGCTGATCGTGGCCCGCCGCCGTGTAGTCCCGGTGTCCCGCCTGGTCGAGGATCTGGGGACGAGCCCCCGCCGGGCGCCGTCGGTGCCGTACAGACATTCGTCGCCGCGTTGCGCCGTGTCCTGGAGCCCGAACGCCTGCCTCGGGCGCCCGCACGGCTGCTCGTCACGGAGGGCCCTGGATACGCGCTGCACGCGGAGCCGGAGGCCGTGGATGCCTGGCGTTTCGAGGCGGTCGTGCGTGCGGCGGTGACGTCACGGCCCGCTCGGGTACTGGAGCAGCTCCAGGAGGCGCTGGAACTGTGGCGCGGTCCGGCCTATGCCGAGTTCGTGCGGGAGGACTGGTGCCGTGCCGAGCGCTCCCGGCTGGCCGAGCTGCGGCTGCAGGCCGAGGAGCGGCGGGCCGAGGCCCGGTTGGCACTGGGCCGGCCCGACGAGGCGGTGCCCGATCTCGACGCGCACCTGGCCGACCACCCCTGGCGCGAGGACGCCTGGCGACTGCTGGCCCTCGCGCTGTACCGCACGGGCCGCCAGGGGGACGCGCTCGCGGTGCTGCGCCGGGCCAGGGCCACCTTGGTCGACCAGTTGGGGGTGGACCCCGGCCCGCCGCTGCGCCGCCTGGAGGCGGACATCCTCGCCCAGGACCCGCGTCTGGACCTTCCGGCCGAGCCGGTGACGGCGACGGCCCGGCTGTGGACGCAGACGGCCGCCGTCTACGACCGCACGGTCGCCGCCGGTGCCCGCGCACGGCTGGAGTCGACGGTCGGCCTGATCCGCAACCTCGCGGTGACCGGGGGCGAGGGCCTGGAGGCGGCCCGCACGCACCGGCTGGCGGCCATCACCGCGGCGGAGGAGCTCGGTGACCCGGAACTGACCAGCCGGGTGATCGGCACCTACGACGTGCCCGCGATCTGGACCCGCAGCGACGACCCGGAGCCGACCGGACAGATCGTCGCGGCGGCCGAGCGCACCCTCGCCGCCCTCCCGGACGACGGCTCGCACGACGCCGCGCGCTGCCGCCTGCTGGCCACGGTTGCGCTGGAGATGCGCGGCGTCCTCCCCTCACCTCTTCGCGCAGGCGCCACAGCCACCTCGCGCGGGCCCCGGGCCGCCGCCGAGGCCGAACAGATCGCCCGCCGCCTGGACGATCCCGCGCTGCTGGCGTTCGCGCTCAACGGGGTGTTCATGCAGTCCTGCACGCGGGCGGGCCTCGCGCCGCGGCGGGACGCGATCGGCGCGGAGCTGGTCACGCTCGCCGCCCGGCACGGTCTGGTGACCTTCGAGGTGCTGGGCCGGCTGATCCGGCTTCAGGCCCGCAGCGCGCTCGCCGACTTCACGGCGGCGGACGAGCACGCCGCCGCCGCGGACCTGCTGGCCGAGCGCCATGAACTGCCGCTGGTGGGCGTCTTCACCGAGTGGTACGGGGCGCTGCGACTGGCCGCCTCCGGGCAGCGGCAGCAGGCCGAGGCCGCCTACCGGACCGCCGCCGCGCGGCTGGACGGCGCCGGTATGCCGGGATTGCGGCAGGGCCTGCTCCCGCTCGCCCTGCTGTGCCTGCGCCTGGCGGACGGCGCTTTGCCCGCACATCAGGCGGCCGAGTACGTCGACCCGGACGCGGACTGGGGCCCGTACCGTCCCTGGATCACTCCGCTCGTCCTGCTGCACACCGGCCGTCGCGCCGAGGCACGGACGGCACTGCGTGCCCTGCCGGACCCTCCGCCGGACCTGATGTACGAAGTGCTGTGCTGCCTGCGGGCGACGGTGGCCCTGGAGCTCGACGACCGGGCGGTACTGCAACGCGTCCGCGCCGACCTGCTGCCGGCCGCCGCCGAACTCGCCGGCGCGGGCAGCGGCCTGGTGACGCTCGGTCCGGTGCAGAGGTGGGTCACCGCCCTCACCGCGGCGCTCGACTCGCCGCTGCGACCGGACCTCGGAGGCAGGTAGGGCGACCGGGTCGCCGAGGTGGAGCCGGCTCGGCACACCCGCGCCGACACGCAGTCAGATCGTCGTCGAGTCCCGTCCGGCGGCGTCCTCGTCCGGCGCCGAATGCGGACTCACGGGGACACGCCCTACGCCGAAGTCCCCTGCCCCTTCCAGTCCTCGGCGGCGGTGAGCGGCACCGGTGCCGGACGTTCCACCGTCGTCGTCAGCTCGATCCGCCGGCCCTCGGCCGCCGAGCGGAGGACGGCGCTCATCGTTTCGAGGACGTGCAGGGCGAACTCACCCCCGGCGCGGGGGACTCGCTGCGCGTCGGCCGTGACGAAGTCGAGCAGTCCGATGCCGCGAGCGCCGTCGACGTAGCCCGCCGACGGTTCGAGGGTGCGCCACGCGGTGCCGCCGAGCTCGAAGAGGCGTACGTCGCCGTCGAAGCCGTTCGGATCGGGGACCACGAGCGTGCCCCTCTCGCCGTGGACCTCGATGGGTGCGGCCGTCGTGGCAACGCCGTCGAAGCTCGTCGTGAGGGTGGAGAGGGCGCCACCCGTGTGTTCGAGCACGCCGGTCACATGGCTGTCCACCTCGACCGGGATCCGCTCGCCGCTGCGCGGGCCGGAGCCGATGACGCGTTCGGTACGCAGTCGGGCCGCGGCGCCGATGACGGCGCGGACCGGTCCCAGGAGGTGGACGAGCGCCGCGATGTAGTACGGACCCATGTCCAGCAGCGGGCCCCCGCCCGCCGTGTAGTAGAAGTCGGGGTGCGGGTGCCAGCGCTCGTGGCCCGGAGTGACCATGACGGCCGACGCCGACAGCGGGCGTCCGACGCGCCCGGCGTCGACGGCCGCGCGCGCCGTCTGGACACCGGTGCCCAGGACGGTGTCGGGCGCGCACCCCACACCGACCCCGGCCGCTGTGGCCGCGTCGATGAGGGAGCGGGCGTCGGGGAAGGCGGCGGCCAGCGGCTTCTCGGCGTAGACGTTCTTGCCCCGGCCGATCGCGCCGAGCGCGATCTCCGCGTGGGCGGCGGGGACGGTGAGGTTGAGCACCGTGTCGACTTCGGGGCTGTCGAGCAGGCGCTCCACGCTCAGTGCCTGCGCGCCGGGGATCTCGGCGGCGACGGCAGCCGACCGGGAGGCGTCGAGGTCGGCGACCGCGGTGATGCGCACCGCGGGATGCCCAGCGAGCGTGTCCAGATACGCCCGGGAGATGACGCCGAGTCCTACGATGCCGATGCGGTGCGCGTCGCCCACAGCATTCCCCTCTCGATGACGGTGCGGACGTTGACGTTCTCCAGCACGTCCGGACTGTGTCCGGGGGTGGACACGACGATGCGTCCGGCGCCCCACCGGCGTGTCCAGATCGCCGGTGTGGTGACCGGCCGGTGCCAGGGATGCCACGGCCGGGCCGGGTGGGTGGTGGTGGCCAGGACGTCGATGAGGTCGTCGTGGAGCACCCAGTACTGCTCGGTGTCGAGCTCGAAGTCCTCGATACCCGCGGTGATCGGGTGTTCGCGGCCGAGTTCCGTGATGTCCACGGTGTGCGGCAGGTAGTTGTCCTCCGCGCCGCCGTGCCGCTCGCAGGGTTCCTTGCCCGGGTGGGTCGCGAACTGGCCTCCCACCAGGTGCAGATAGTCCGACGACGCGCGGAACGAGTCGGCGATGCCGCCGTGCCAGCCGGTGAGGCCGGTGCCTGCGACGACCGCCGCGCCGAGGCCGGCCAACTGCTCGGGGGTGATCTCCGACATGGTGACGCACTGCACGACGAGGTCGGTACGGGCCATCGCGGCGGCGTCGGCGTAGACCTCCGTCGACTCCTCGACCCGTACGGTGTAGCCGTTGCGTTCGAGGAAGGGGAGGAACAACTCCGTTGACTTGACCGGCTGGTGGCCCTCCCATCCGCCCCGCACCACCAGCGCTTGTTTCCGCGTCATGATCGCTCCCTCCTGATGTCCGTCGCCCGGGACCGGTCGGCCGCACTCGCCTCGACGGCGGCGAGCACGCGTTGGACATCGAGTGCGTCGGCGAACGACGGCGCGGCGGTTGCTCCTGTGGCGATCGCCGAGACCAGGTCGGCGACCTGGTGAGTGAAGAGGTGTTCGTAGCCGATGCCATGGCCTGTCGGCCACCACTGGGCCATGTACGGATGCACGGGGTCGGTCACCTGGATGCGACGGAAGCCTTCGGCCCCGGTATCCGGTCCTCGGCCGTCGAAGTACTCCAGCTCGTTCATGCGCTCGAAGTCGAACGCGACGGAGCCCACTTCGCCGTTGATCTCGATCCGGTTCGCGTTGCGACGCCCCGTTGCCATGCGGGTCGCCTCGAAGACACCGAGGGCCCCTTCGGAGAAGGAGGCCGTGAACGCCGCCGCGTCGTCGACCGTGACCGGACCGAGCGGCGCGTCATCGGCGGCGCAGCCACCGAGCCCGACCTGCTCGGACAGTCGCGGACGCTCCGTCACGAACGTGCGCAGCGTCGCCGACACGGTCGTGATGCGCTGTCCGGTGAGCCACTGGGCGGTGTCGATGCTGTGCGCGCCGATGTCGCCCAGGGTGCCGGAGCCCGCCCTGGCCTTGTCCAGCCGCCAGGTCAGCGGCGCACGCGGGTCGGTCAGCCAGTCCTGCAGGTAGCTCGCCCGCACGTGTCTGATCCGGCCCAGCCGGTTCTCCTCGACGAACGTGCGGGCCAGCGCCAGGGCCGGGGTGCGGCGGTAGCTGTAGCCGCACATGGCCACGATGCCGGAGTCCGCCGCCCGCTCCGCCGCCGTGCTCATCCGTTCGGCTTCCGCGACCGAGTTGGCCAACGGCTTCTCGCACAGGACGTGTTTGCCGGCGGCGAGCGCCGCGAGCGCGATGTCGGCGTGGGTGTCCCCCGGTGTGCAGATGTCGACGAGGTCGACGTCGTCGCGCGTCACGGCCTCTCGCCAGTCCGCCGACCAGTCGCTCCAGCCGAGCCGGTCCGCTGCCGCGGCCGCCTTCTGCGGGTCGCGTCCCACGAGGAGTGACAGCACCGGGTCGGCCGGAAGGTCGAAGAATCGCGGCGCCGTCCGCCACGCATGGGAGTGGGCTCGCCCCATGAACCCGCCGCCGACCAGGGCGACGCGGAGTTTCCGACGCGTCGGCATCGACCGTCCTTCCTGTTGCGCCATGCGGTTCACGGGCACGAGGGCACGAGCCGTGAAGGTCCGCCCGGCGACGAAAGCGCCGTACGGGGATGGCTGGTTGCGGCCAGTGGACCTTGAAGAGCATCCTGCCGGGCTTCCGCACTTTCGCGAAAGACGCACTCGGGTGGCTCTTCCGCTGCCGTGCGTCCGATGGTCAGGTCGTGGACGGGTCCCGGATGCGCCGGACGGTCAGGTCGTCGATGGGTCGGAAGCGTTGCGTGCAGGACCGTGGCCTGCGGTGTGTCCGTCGGCGGGTAGGCTGAGGGCCGTTGCGGCACCACCCCCACCACCACCCCTGTCCAGGTGGTGAGTTATGGCCTGCGGCAGTCAAGTCGTCTTGTGGCACGAGTGGCATGAGGATGAATCACAGGTGCTGATAGCGGGCCGGTACCGGCTGCACACGACCATCGGACGCGGCGCCATGGGCGAGGTCTGGCAGGCATACGACGAAGTGCTGGGCAGGGCGGTGGCCGTCAAGCTCCTGCTCAGTCAGGACTCCGACCCCACCGCCGTCTCCCGCTTCCGCCTGGAAGCCCAGACCGCGGGGCATCTCAACCACCCGCACGTCATCGGCGTCCTGGACTTCGGCTCGTACGACAACCGACTGTTCCTGGTGATGGAGCTGATCGAGGGCGACAGCCTGGCGCAGCATCTGAAGGCCGGCGGTCCGCTGCCCGTGGAGCACGTCGCCCGCATCGCCGCCGAGGCTGCGGGCGGGCTCGCCGCCGCCCATGGGCAGGGCATCGTGCACCGGGACATCAAGCCCGGCAATCTCCTCCTGGACGCCGACGGCGCCCTCAAGATCGGCGACTTCGGCATCGCCCGGTTCCTCGACGACCCGGCCGGCGCGCTGACCGCCACCGGGCAGATCGTCGGCACCAGCCTGTACCTCGCCCCCGAACGCGCTCTGGGCAAGCCCGCTTCACCCGCGTCCGACGTGTATTCGCTGGGCTGCGTGCTCTATCAACTCCTCACCGGCCGACCGCCGTTCCAGGCGGACACCGCCCTGGTGATCCTGCATCAGCACCTCGACGCGACGCCCGTACCGCCGCGTGAGCTCGGCACCCGGCTGCCGCCCGCCTTCGAGAACTACCTCCTCGGTCTTCTCGCCAAGGATCCCGCGGACCGGCCCACGGCCCAGCAGGTGGCCGGCTGGTTCGCCGCCGGCGCCTGGCAGGGCCGTCCCGAGCCTCTTCCGGCCGCCGCGTCGGCTCCCGTTCCGCGGCCGATCGGCCCGACGGGACCAACGCCGGGCGCCGCGCCCGGCCGACGGCGCGCGCTCGGCGAGAGCGGCCCCCCGACCACGTACGCCCTGCCGTCCGCCACCGCGCGCACCGGTCACCAGCGTCGAAGCCCCCGGGCGCGCCGCGGGGTGCGTGAACTCGTCGCCCGTAGGCCGAGGTTGACGATCGCAGTCGCCGCAGCGGTGATCTTCCTGGCCGCCATGTTGATCGGCAGGGCCTGGTTCGCGCCGGATCCCGCCACGGCGGAAACCTCGCGCCCCGACCAGGGCCGCACCGCGGGCCCCACTCCCCCGGGGCAAGGCACTGTCGCTACCCAGCCGGCGAGGGAAGAGACGCAGCCCGAAGAGGGCGAGGACGATGACGGGGACAGGGACGACTGACCGCGCAGGCGTCGGCACGCATCCCTTCGGGCCTGACCGGATCAGCGGCTCTCCTCGCCCTGGGCGACCTCGACCTCGTGATGGACGGTGAGCACGTCGGCGGTCGCGGCGGTGGCGGACAGGACCGTACAGGCGGCGAGGAGCAGGGCGATCCGGCGGGTGGCACGCGGGCGGCCGTTGGGGGGTGCGAGCAGAGCGGCGACCCGCTGCGGGACGGGGCCGGTCGTCGCCGCGGGGGCGAAGGCCGGCCGGGTGGCGCGGGTGGCGTGGCCGGCGAGGGCCGCGCGGGCGATGGCCCGGGCGATGAGCCGTCGGTCGCCGACGGCGGTGGCCGCGGCCTCGTCCGCGGCCCGTTCGGCGGCGAGCCGAATGGCCGCGCGGGTCGCGTGCAGGGCGGGGTGGCACTGCGCGGCGAGTTCGGCGGCGGCCAGGAAGTAGTGGTGGCCGCCCTGGTTGTGGGCGCGCTCGTGGGCGAAGAGGGCCTCGCGTTCGGCGGCGTCGAGGCTGCGGAGCATCGCGGTGGTCACGACGATGCGGTGCGGGCGGCCCGGCAGGGCGTACGCGTCGGGGTGCGGCGAATCGATGACGCACAGGTCGCCCGCGGTGGGGCGGTGGCCCGCCTGGCTGCGGGCGGTTCGGAAGGCGCCGAGCTGTCGTACGGCCGAGCGCCCGAGCGTCCAGACGCCGAGGGTGAGTACGCCGGCGGCCACCGCGGCCGCGGGGACGACGACGGCGTCCGACGGCGTGCGCAGCGGGTGGACGAGTTCCCCGAGCGCCGCGAAGGCGGGGATCTTGAGCAGCCCGGTCAGCACGAGGACGCCGAGGGCGGCCGCGCAGGCTCCCGCCAGCACCAGGGCGGAGGCGGTCAGCGACCACAGTGCGGTGACGGGGTCCAGGCGGTCGAGGGCGCGGCGCGCCAGCGGCGGTGCCGCGAAAGGCACCAGCAGGGGTACGAGCAGCAGCAGGATCACGTCTCGTCGGCCTCCAGCAGCTGGCGCAGCAGTTGTTCGTCGTCCGGGCTGAGCTGGGCGACGAAGCGGGCCAGCACGGTTTCGCGGTCGGTGTCCCGGTCGAGTTCGCTGTGCATGCGCCGGGCGGTGAGTCCAGCGGCGTCCTGTACGGGGAAGTAGGCGTAGCCGCGCCCCTGCCGCTCGCGGCCGACGATGCCCTTCTCGTGCAGCCGGGACAGGATCGTCGTCACGGTGGTTCGGGCGAGGCCCGAGGCGAGTTCCAGTTGCACATGGCCAGGCGTGAGCGGGGTGCCGGCGGCCCAGAGGGCGGCCATGACCGCGGCCTCGAGCTCGCCGGACGGCCGTCGTTCGTCCTTCTCGTCGGTCATGGGAACGTTCCTCACCGCGCTATCGTCTACAGTCCAGTAGACCGTCTACAGAATTGTAGTCACCGGTCGGGCGTGGCTTCGTCGCGCCCACTGGTTCCGGACGAAGGAGCTCGCGACGATGACCACACGCACAGGCCTATCGTCGCAGCTCGCCGTCAACGTGCTGAACGCCCATTCACCCCTGGCCACCCCTTCCGTCGACGGCTCCCTCTACACCGATGTGGTGGACCTGGCCGGCCGCTCGCCCGCCTGGCTCGACGACGGTGTCGCGGCCTGGTCGACGTACGGGCTCCTGGTGTTCGCCGCGTTCATGGTGGCCGGCTGGTTGCGGGCCCGGCACGTCGGCAGCGCGGCCGCCGTGAAGGCGCTGGCCGTTCCGGTGATCGCGGTCCTGGCCTACGGCGTGGACACCCTGCTGAAACTGCTGTTCCGCGAGGCACGGCCGTGCCAGAGCCTGCACAGCAGAACGCTGGAGGCGTGCCCGGCGCCGGGTGACTGGTCCTTCCCCAGCAATCACACGGCCATCGCCTTCGCGGCCGCGGTGGCCCTGCTGTTCGTCTCCCGCAGACTCGGCGTGGTCGCGGCCGTTGCCGCCTGCGCCATGGCGGCCTCCCGGGTCTGGGTCGGCGTGCACTACCCCCACGACGTCGCGGCCGGTGCGCTCGTCGGCGCCGCGGTGGCGCTGCTCGCCATGCAGGTGCTGCGCCGCTCCCCCGATGCCCTCGCCCGACGCATCACCGCCACCCGCCTACGTCCCCTGCTGGTGGCCTCATGAAGCGCGGCAGCGACCGGCGCGACATCGCGGACCTCGCCGGAAGCGTCGGCCTGGGAGCCCTCGCGGCGTTCGCCGTCCTCACCATGGTCGTGGTCGGCGGCGACGGCGCCCCGCTGTTCACCGACGACGCCCTTTCGGGCTGGTCCCTGGCCCACCGCCCCGTCATGGCGGTGGCGTCGGCCCGCGGCCTCACCGCCACCGGGACGGGTGTCGTCCCCTATGCGCTCGCCGTGCTGGCCGGGATCGTCGCAGGCCGCACCCTGCGCCACCGACTGCTCGCCGCCGCCCTCTCCCTGTGCTGCCTGGTCTCGGGACAGGCCGTGCGCTACGGCGTGATGACGCTCGTCGCCCGGCCCCGCCCACCCCGGCTGGACTGGCACACCCACGCCTCCGGATGGGCCTACCCCTCCGGGCACAGCACCACGGCGGCCTGCACCGCCGGACTGCTCGTCCTGGCGATATCCCTGCGCGGCCCGCGCGGCAGAACCCTGCTCGCTGTTGTCATCGGGTGCTGGGGAGCGCTCGTCGGACTGACCCGTGTCTATCTCGGGGTGCACTGGTTCACCGATGTGGCCGGCGGCTGGCTGCTGAGCGTCGGCTGGCTGGGACTGTGCCTGTGCGCCGCGGCCTCATGGCTGCCCGACCGCTTCATCACCGGCATCACAAACACGGCCACCGCGCCGCCGTTGGAGGACCATGCGCCACAAGATCCTGGTCGTCGAGGACGATCACGCCCTGCGTGACGTACTGCGGCGCGGGCTGTGCGAGGAGGGATTCGACACGCTGCCCGCTCCGGACGGCGCCACCGCGCTGCGGCTGGCCACCGCCGAGGTCTCCGCGGCCGTCCTCGACATCGGGCTGCCCGACGCGGACGGGCGGGATGTCTGCCAGGCGATGCGCGCGAACGGATTCCCCTCCCCCGTCATCTTCCTGACCGCCCATCACCGCCTCACGGACCGGCTGTCCGGATTCTCCGCCGGCGGCGACGACTACCTCCCCAAGCCGTTCCATCTCGCCGAACTCGCCGCCCGGCTGCGCGCGGCGGTCAAGCGCGCCGCGCCCGGGCAGGTCGATACGGCCACGGCCACCATCGGCGACCTGGTCCTGGACGGCGTCCGGCACACCCTCACCGCGAGCGGCACCCGGATCGACCTGACCCCGACCGAGTTCCGTCTGCTCGCGGCGCTCATGGCGGCGGCCGGGGATATCGTGCGCCGGCGCGAGCTGATCCGAGCCGGCTGGCCCGCAGGCGCTCAGGTCAGCGAGAACACCCTCGACCAGTACCTGACCAGGGTGCGCCGCAAGCTGCGCGAGGCGGGCAGCGACCTGACCGTCGGCACCGCCCGCGGGGTCGGTCACCGCCTGTCATGACTGCCTTCGCACGGCTCTCGGTCATCGTTTCGCGGTCGGCCCCGCGAACGCTGCGCGGCCGGCTGTCCCTGGTGGCGCTGACCACCGCCGCGCTCCTGATGGTGCTGTTCACGATCGTCTTCAACGCCGTCGTCGAGCGCCACCTCCAGCACCAGGCAGACGACGAACTGCGCACCCGCGCAGCGGCCGTCGCCACGACCATCGACACCGGCGGCCCGGCCGTACGCGTCCTGGAGACCTCCAACGACCGCCTCCTCGACGCGAACGTGTGGATCTACACCGGCACCCGGCTTCTGGAGCAACCTCCTTCGCCCACCGCTGCGTTGACGCGTCTCGCCGGGGAGCTCGTCGGTCGTGGCGGGCGCCACTGCGTCACGGCCGAACATCACGTGCCCGTTCGGATGTGCGCCGGGCCCGTCCCCGATCGCAGGGGCGCCGTCACCGTCGTCACGGCACTGGACCTGACCCCCTACCGAAGTTCGGCCGACACCTTGCTGCTGGGGTCGTGCGTCCTGGACGTACTGATGCTCACCTGCACCTACGCACTCACCCGCCTGGCGGTCGGCCGTGCACTGCGGCCCGTGGGCGCGATGACCGACCAGGCCGCCCGGTGGAGCGCCGTGGCCTCCGAGGAACGCTTCGCCGCCGTCGTACGACCGGCCGAACTCGCCCGCCTCGGTACGTCGTTGGACGCACTCCTGGACCGTATTCGCGCCGTCCTGCGCCATGAGCGACAGCTGACCGGGGAACTGTCGCACGAACTGCGCACTCCGCTCAGCCGCATCATCGCCGAACTCGACTGGTGGCAGGCCCGCCCCCGCTCCGCCGCCGAGACCCGGGCAAGCCACATGGTCGTCGCCGACGCCGCGCAGTCGATGCGCACCATCTGCGACACCCTCCTCGACGACGCCCGCGACAGCGCGCCCGCCACCCCCGGCACCGCCTGGATCCGGCCCGCGCTGCTCCGCGCCGTCGAAACCCTGGGCGAGCCGGGCCACTTGACCGTGACCGTCCTCGTCAAAGGCAGCAGCGACGGCGATGAGGGCGACCTGGAGGCCGGCGTCCAGCCCGCCCTGCTCGAACGGATCGTGAGCCCGATCCTCGCCAACTCCTGCCGGTACGCGCGCTCCCGCGTCACCGTCCGGGCCTGCCCCGCGCCCTGCGGCGTACGCATCGACCTCACCGACGACGGCCCCGGCGTACCCGAGTCGTTCGCGCCGCACCTCTTCCAACCCGGCCGCCGGGCCGACCCGGGCGACGGACACGGCGGAGCGGGCCTGGGGCTGCCGCTCGCGCGGCGGCTGGCCCGCTCCGTCGGCGGCGAAGTGACGTACGACCCCGGGCACACGCCCGGGGCGCGGTTCGTGGTCAGCCTGCCCGCGGGGTGACCGCCTGCTGCTCGGCGATCTCCGCGACCGGGGCGGCGGTCCTGCGCTCGCGCACCTGGGCGAATCCCATGAGGCCGACGAGGAGCGCCAGCAGCACCGCGGACGACCCCGCCGTGCCGAGGTCGAGGCCACCCTTGGCGACCGGCTTGGTGAGGAAGTCACCGGCCGTGGCGCCGAGCGGCCTGGTGAGGACGAAGGCGACCCAGAACAGCAGCACGTTCGGCACGCCGGGCACGCGCATCAGGGCGAAGAGCACCAGCAGCGCCCCGGTGACGAGCAGCGCGCCTCCTGCGTATCCGAGTCCCGAACTGTCGGAGAGGAAGTCGCCCATGGAGGTGCCGAGCGTGTTGGAGACGAGGATCGCCGACCAGAAGAGGGCTTCCCCGCGGAAGCTGACGATGTCACGGATGACGAACGTCATGCCGGTCAGCTTCCAGAGGGCGAAGACGGCGATCAGGACCGAGATCAGGATGGCGGCACCGGTGGGGTAGCCGAGCCCCAGGCCCTGCGGACCCCAGCCGAGCGAAGTGGCGCCGCCGGACAGGTACTTGGCGTCCGCGCTGCGGTTCATGAAGTCGGACATGGTCGTTCCGGCCATGCTGGTGGACAGGATGACCGTCCAGTACAGGCATGGGTTGTAGCGACGGGACCTGAGCTGGACGACCAGTGTCACCACGAAGAGCACGAACAGGGCGATGGTGGTGAGGAAGTAGCCGAGTTTCAGGGTCTGGGCGAAGAGGTCGCCGGCGGTCTCACCGAGGGTGGTCGCGGCGATCTTCATGATCCAGAAGGCCAGGGTGACCTCGGGCAGCTTCTTCATCACCGACCTGGTCGTACTGGCGACGTCCAGGTCGGTGAGGATGTCCGGCTTCTCCAATGCGGAGGCTCCTGTTCAGTCACGAGAGGGCGCGCGCGTCCGGGGCGGGCGCTCTGTCGGGCGGGGCGGGCGATGAGGTGACCTGCCGGGTGGCGGCACCGGTGCCGACCTTGCCGCCCGCACCCTGAACGCATCCTGAACACCTGTCAGCGAGGTTCTCGGGCGGTCGGCCGGGCACTCTCCTCCGCCGCGGTGACGCCCGTGGTGACATCCGTGGTGACGCCGCCCGCGGCCCCGTTTGCCGTGACGTTTGCCGTGACGTTTGGCGTGACGTCCTTGCGCGTCACCGTCAGAAAGATGACCAGGGCGAGGATGACCGCGAGGAACAGCACGCTGGTCACCACCGTTCCCAGGCCCAGCCCGCCGTCGCCGGTCGGTTGGGAGAGGTAGTCGCCCATCGAGGCACCGAGCGGCCGGGTGAGCACGTAGGCGATCCAGAAGCTCCACACGGCGTTCAGACCGAGGGCGAAGCGCGCCACCGCGATCGCGGCGATCGCCTGGGCGAACAGTACGGCCGTGATCCAGTAACCGAGGTCCATGCGCTCGGCGACCAGGTCACCGGCGGCCGTGCCGAGCGCGAAGGTGAACAGAACCGCGAGCCAGTAGAACGACTCGCGGCTCGGGGAATCGATGCTGTGGATGGAAAGGGTCCGCTCGCGGCGGTACCAGCAGGTGAAGACGAGCGTGAGGGCGATCGCGAAGACGGTGGTGCTCGTCGTCAGCGGCACGCCCAGGTTGTCGGTGAGGTTGTCGCTGATCAGGGTGCCGACGATGCTGATCAGGGCCACTGCGAGCCAGTAGAGGCCGGGGCGGTAGGCGGTGCTGCGGAACTGGAGGACGAGCACGATGGCCAGCAGCCCGCTCATCAGCAGCGACACACCGGTCAGACCGAGGCCCAGCTTCTCGTTGAGCAGGTCGGCGGCGGTCTCGCCGACCGTCGTGCACAGCACCTTGATCAGCCAGAAGTACACGGTGACTTCGGGAACCTTGTTGCGTCGGAGCCGATGGCCGGGCACCGCGGCGGCGGCGCTGTCGACGGAGGATGTCGCGGACGTCTCGTAGGTCATGGGGCCAGACGGTCGCACCGCGAGCCTGAACACATCCTGACTGCCGCACGGTTTCGAGTACCGGCCTCCCCCGGCAGTCCGAAGTCGCCCGGCTCAGCTCCGCTGGCGTGCCCGGCGGGCCTGCTGCGGGGACTCCGACGGGGCGGCGAGCGGGCCCTCGGTCAGGGCGCCGAGGAGACGCAGGAAGGTTTCGCGATCACTGTCGGAGAACTGGGCCAGAGCTTCCCGGTGCACGCCGTCGACGATCTCCTGGCTGCGTACGGCCGCCTTCGCGCCCTCTTCCGTCACCGCGATGATCCGCGCTCGCCGGTCCGTACTGGAGGGACGGCGTTCGGCGAGGCCCGCCTTCTCCAGGGCGTCCACCGTGACGACCATCGTGGTCTTGTCCATGTCCCCGATCTCGGCGAGCTGTGCCTGTGTCCGCTCCTCGCCCAGGGCATGGACGAGGACGCAGTGCATGCGCGCCGTGAGGCCCACCTCTGCGAGGGCGGCCGCCATCCGCGTCCGCAGGACATGGCTGGTGTGGTCCAGGAAGAAGGAGAGATCGGGCGCGGTACGGGCCGGGGAGGCCGGGCTCAGGGCGGTCATGGGATTCAGGTTAGCAAGCAGAAGAGTTCCATGCAGATAGTCTGCAACGGAACCATCTGCTACGGTCACACTTGTCGGCGTCACGGCCAAGTGACCGCCAACCGGCGACCACCTCTGCACCGCGCCCGTCCGATCCCCATCCCCACCAGCCTCGACAGGAAGGCCCCCATGCCCAGGTCCACGTCAGCTCCCGCGCTGTCGCCCAAGCCGCACCCCGCCTCCCCGCCCGCCTCGGCCGCTCACCGCCGCCGCTCCCTCGCTCTGGGCGTCATCGCCACCGGAATGCTGATGACCGTGCTCGACGGCAGCATCGTCACGGTGGCCATGCCGGCCATCCAGAAGGACCTCGACTTCACGCCCGTGGGGCTGAGTTGGGTCGTCAACGCCTACCTGATCGCCTTCGCCGGACTCCTTCTCCTGTCCGGCCGGCTCGGCGATCTCCTGGGCCGCAAGCGCATGTTCCTCACCGGCACCGCTGTCTTCACCGCGGCCTCCCTCCTGGCCGGAGCGGCCGGCTCGCCCACCGTCCTGATCGCCGCGCGATTCCTGCAGGGCGTCGGCAGCGCGATGGCCTCCGCGGTCAGCCTCGGCATCCTTGTCACGCTCTTCACCGAGTCACGCGAACGCAGCCGCGCCATCGCGGTGTTCAGCTTCACCGGCGCGGCCGGCGCCTCGATCGGGCAGGTGCTCGGCGGCATCCTCACCGACGCTCTCGGCTGGCACTGGATCTTCATCATCAACCTGCCGATCGGCCTCGCGGCCCTCGCCGTCGCCGTGCCCGCCCTGCCCGCCGATCGCGGCCTGGGCCTTCGCGCGGGCGCCGACATCAGCGGGGCGCTCCTCGTCACGTCCGGGCTCATGCTCGGCGTCTACACCGTCATCAAGGTCGAGACGTACGGCTGGACTTCGCTCCACACCCTCGGCCTCGGCGCCCTGGCGCTTCTGCTGCTCGCGGCCTTCACCGCACGACAGGCGGTGGCGAAGACGCCGCTCATGCCGCCGCGGATCCTTCGTTCACGCAATGTCGTGGGAGCCAACCTCGTCCAACTGCTCATGGTGGCCGGTCTGTTCTCGTTCCAGATCCTGGTCGCGCTCTATCTGCAGCAGGTGCAGGGGTACGGGGCTTCCGAGACCGGCTTCGCCATGCTGCCCGCCGCCGTGGTGATCGGAATCGTCTCGCTGGGTGTCTCCTCGCGCCTGATCGGACGCTTCGGGGAGCGCACCGTCCTGCTCGTCGGACTGGCGCTGCTGACCGCGCTGCTGGCCCTGTTGATCCGGGTGCCCGTCCACGCGGCGTACGCCGTCGACCTGCTCCCCGTGATGCTGCTGGCCGCGGGCTTCGGCCTCGCACTGCCCGCACTCACCGGGCTCGGCATGTCGGGGGCGGACGAGCGGGACGCCGGGCTCACCTCGGGTCTGTTCAACACCACGCAGCAGATCGGGATGGCACTCGGTGTCGCCACCCTCTCCACCCTCGCGGCGGGCCGCACCGAGGCCCGGCTCAGCGCGGGCGCCCCGCGGCCGGAGGCGCTCACCAGTGGCTACCACCTGGCCTTCGCCGTCGGCACCGGGCTGCTCCTCACCGCGTTCCTCGTCGCCTTCGCAGTCCTCGGCCGCCGCCCTGCCACGGCCCGCAGGGCCCCCGCCGGACGCCTTGCCGACCGGCGGGGCCAGTGACCCCGCCGGTCGGCGCTAGCGGCCGGTCACGTGGTCGTGCAGGAGGTCCCGTTGAGGGTGAAGGCGGTCGGGGCCGTATTGGTGGCGCCCTTCGCCCCGATGAAGCCGACGGTGACCGAGCCGCCGGCGGTGATGGTCGAGGTATAGGCGGCGGGCACGACGCTCACCGTGCCGCCGGTCTGGGTGGGGGTGCCACCCCACATGTTGGAGACGGTCTGGCCGTTGGCGAAGGAGAAGGCGAGCGTCCAGCCGTTGAGGGTGGCGGTGCCGGTGTTGCGCAGGGCGATCTCGCCCTGGAAGCCTCCCGGCCATTCGTTGACGACGCGGTAGCCGACGGAGCAGGCCGTGCCCGGGGTGCTGCTGCCCTTGTCGGTGGTGACGTTGACGGTGGCGGAGCGGGCCGAGCGGTTGCCTGCCGCGTCGTGGGCGTAGACGGCGAAGGTGTAGGCCGTGTCGGCGGTGAGGCCGGTCACGGCGACGGTGTTGGTGGTGGAGGCCGCGACGGTGGTCTCGGAGCCGCCGCTGACGCGGACGACGTCGTAGCCGGTGACGCCGACGTTGTCCGTGGCCGCGCTCCAGGCGAGGGTGACGGATGTCGCCGTCACGGCGGAGGCGGCCGGGGTGCCGGGGGTGGTCGGCGCCTGGGTGTCGCCCGGGGTGCCGCCGCCGAAGACGGTGGCTTCCTTGGAGGTCTGGGCGATGCCGTTGGCGCCGTTGATGGCGCGCTGGCCCCAGGAGCTGAGCCGGGTGGGGTCGAAGTCGATCGCCAGATCGAGGATCGGATCGGTGTTGCCGCTCCAGGACCACGCGATGTAGCCGAGCCGGAGCCGCTCGGCCGTGGCCATCATCGTGTCCTCGTCCGGGTCGCCGTACTGGTCCGCGGGTCCGCCGAACTCGCCGATGACGATGGGCAGTTTGGCGTTGACGAACGCGTTCAGGTAGTCGGTGATCTCCGAAGCCGTGTCGAACACGCTGTACATGTGGATCGAGAAGATCAGGTTGCCGGTCGAGTCGGCGTTGTACACGGCCTGGGCGTTCGCGCGCATGACGCCCTGCCAGTCCTGGCCCCAGTTGGGGGCGTCCACCATGATCGTGTGCTCCAGACCGGCACTGCGCAGCTTCTTGATCGCGGCGATCGTGGGATCGGTCCAGCCGGCCGGATTGGTGTTGCCCCAGGGCTCGTTGCCGATGTTGATGACGATGTAGTTCTCCTCGCCGGCGAGGACGTTCTTCAGGCCGATCCAGTAGTCGGCCGCCTCGTCGAGGGTGCCGGCCGCGGTCTCCTCGCCGTAACCGGTGGTGTCGTGCACCTCCAGCACGCAGATGAGCCGGTTGGCCTTGCACTGGGAAACGATGTCAGCGACGTCCGCGGCGCTGTTCTTGGTCCAGCGGTGGCCGTCGGCGAGGACGACACGGACGGTGTTGGCGCCCAGCGCCTTGATGTCGGCCAGCGACTTCGTCGTCCTGCTCGGGTACCAGGTGTGGGCGTGGTTGACGCCCCGCATGATGAAGTCGTTGCCGTTGCCTTCCAGCAGGCGGCCGTCACTGATGTGCAGGCCTGCGGCTTGGGCACTGGGCGTCTGAGGTTGGGCCTGGGCGGCGGCCGGACTGAGAACACCGAGGGCGATGAGCCCGAGGAAGGCGATCAGCCCGGTCAACAGTTCGGTTAAGGAACGCTTTCGTGTCGTGCCTCTTGTTGTTCTCACTGCGACTCCAGGGAAGTGAGCCAAGAAACTCAGGCATGGGAAAAGAGCATGGGAGCGCTCCCATGAACCCACTTCGCCAAGTACACGTCAAGACATCGCACGCGACGCGTCGGTGGCCCTGGGCACGG
>NZ_JBMNDS010000048.1:0-76634 GCF_052543295.1 Streptomyces sp. SAS_270 | reverse complement strand
TGCCGGGCTATCCCTCGCGGGACGGCCCGGCACCTTCGTACTCGGGGCAGGGTGCGGGGCTACTCCCCCGCGATGACCTCCGCCGCCGCCCGGCCGCAGACGCGGGCCGCGCCGTGCGTGGCGATGTGCAGGGAGCCCCGGGGCGTGGCCTGCGGGACGCCCATCTCGACGACGAGGGTGTCGGGGCGGGCCCCGAGCAGGGTGTCGAGGGCGGTCGCCATCCAGGGGTGGCGGTGCTCGTCGCGGACGACGGCGACGATACGGCGGGAGCCCGCGGCCGCGAGGGCCTCCGCTCCGGCGCCGTCCCCCGCGAAGCTGCCGGTCCGCGTGCCGGGCAGCAGCCGGGCGAGCTCGGCCGCGACGCCCCACGGCGTCTCGTCGCCGACCGCGATGTTGGCCACGGGGGTCAGGGCGGCGACGTAGGGCGGGTCGGTGACGGGGGCGTACGCCTCGCAGGGCGTGGCCGTGAGCGCCCGGCGGGCGGCGACGAGCCCGACGTCCGAGCGCACCGCACTCCCGTCGGCACCGCTGCCCCTCGCTGCGTCGGCCGTCCAGCGTGCCAGCGCGCGTACCCGTGCCGCCGCGTCCGCGAGCCGTTCCTCGGAGAGTTCCCCCGTGCGTACGGCCCGCACGAGGGCGTCGCGCAGGCGGCGCACCGTGTCGTCGTCGGCCAGGCCGCCGCCCACGCAGATGGCGTCGGCGCCGGCCGCGACGGCCAGGACGCTGCCCCGTTCGATGCCGTAGGTCGCGGCGATGGCCTGCATCTCCATGCCGTCGGTGACGATGAGACCGTCGTAGCCGAGTTCCTCGCGCAGCAGCCCAGTGAGGATGCGCGGGGAGAGGGTGGCGGGGCGGTCGGCGTCCAGGGCCGGGATCAGGATGTGCGCGCTCATCACGGCGCGGCTGCCCGCGGCGATCGCGGCGCGGAACGGGGCGAGTTCACGCTCCTGGAGTACCGGCAGCCCCGCGTCGATGCGCGGCAGCGCGTGGTGCGAGTCGACCGCGGTGTCGCCGTGCCCCGGGAAGTGCTTGGTGCAGGCGGCGACGCCCGCGGACTGCAGGCCGGTGACGTAGGCGGCGGTGTGCCGGGCCACCAGAGCGGTGTCGGCGCCGAAGGACCGTACGCCGATCACGGGGTTGTCGGGGTTGGAGTTGACGTCCGCGGACGGCGCCCAGTTGAGGTTGACTCCGCAGGCGGCGAGGCGGCGGCCCAGTTCCGCGGCCACCTCCCGGGTCAGCTCGACGTCGTCGACCGCGCCGAGCGCGTGGTTGCCGGGGAACGAGGAGCCGGTGCGCACCTCAAGGCGGGTGACATCGCCGCCCTCCTCGTCGATGGCGACGATGACGTCGTCGCGTTCTGCGCGCAACTGGCCGGTCAGGGCGGCCAGTTGCTCGGGCGAGGCGATGTTGCGGCCGAACAGGCCCACGGAGGCCAGGCCTTCACCGAGCCTGCGCAGCAGCCAGTCGGGTGCGCTGGTCCCGGTGAAGCCGGGCTGAAGGACGGCAAGGGCGTCGCGGGTGAGCGTGTCCGTGCCGGAGGCGATCGTCGTCATCTGGTGGCGTTATCCCTTCACGGCGCCGGAGGTGAGTCCGCTGACGGCCTTGCGCTGGAGGAAGACGAAGAGGATCAGGATGGGCAGGGCGAAGAGCGTGGCCGCGGCCATCGTCGCCCCCCAGTCGTCGCCGAACGTCGTCTGGAAGCTGGAGAGCCACAGCGGAAGCGTCTGCTTCTCGATGTCCTTGTTGAGGATCAGGACGAGCGGGAACTCGTTCCACGCCGTGACGAAGCCGAAGAGCGAGGTCGCCATCAGCCCCGGCGCCAGCAGCGGGAAGATCACCTTCACGAAGGCCTGGGTGCGGGTGCAGCCGTCCACCATGGCCGACTCCTCCAGCTCCTTGGGCACGGCGGCGACATAGCCGCGCAGCGTCAGGACGGTGAAGGGCAGCACCATGATCATGTAGAAGACGGTCAGCGGGACCAGGCTGTTGAGCATGTCCGAGTCCCGCACGATCAGGTAGATCGCGATGACCATGACCTCCCAGGGCGCCATCTGCGCGATCATGAAGGTCAGCACGAAACCGCGCCGCCCCTTGAACCGCATGCGGGCCAGGGCGAAGGACGCGAGCAGCGCGATGACGAGGGCGAAGACCACCGAAAGCACGGTGACCGTCAGGGAGTTGGCGACCAGGGTCCAGAAGTGGTCGGCGTCCACGGCCCGCTTGAAGTGGTCCAGGGTGATGTCGGTCGGCAGGAAGACCGGGGTGTCCGCGATGATGTCGCCGGTCGGCTTGAACGCGGTGGCGAACATCCAGTACACGGGGAACGCGAAGACGACGAAGAGAACGACGGCCATCGCATTGGGCCACAGACGGGCCGTCAGAGAGCGCTTCACAGCTCGTCCTCCTCTTGCTTGAGAACGGTACGCAGGTAATAGGCGGTCAGGGCGAGCAGGATGAAAATCGTCAGGAACGAGATGGCCGCGCCCATGCCGTAGTGCTGGTTGCCGGGGCCCTCGACGAAGGCGTAGATCGGCAGGGTCTCGGTGAGCCGGTCGGGGCCGCCCTCGTTCATCGCGAAGATCTGCGGGAACGCCTTGAAGATCCAGATGACCTCAAGGAACGTCGTGGCCCACAGGAACGGCCGCAGGAACGGGAACGTCACCGAGGTGAAGCTCTTCCAGGTGCCGGCCCCGTCGATCGAGGCGGCCTCGTAGAGCTCCTTGGGGATCGTGGTCGTGGCGGCGTACAGATTGATCGCCACGAACGGGATCGACTGCCAGACGAGCAGCAGGGCGATCACGGAGAAGGTGGAGAGCTGGGTGCCGAACCAGTTGTAGTCGGCCATCGAGTGCCAGCCGGCCTTGTCCAGCAGCCAGTTGACGACGCCGAAGCGCTGGGCGAACAGCCACTGGTAGACGGTGGTCGCGGCGATCACCGGCATCGCCCAGGCGAGCACGAGGCCGAACAGCAGCAGCAGCCGCATGCGTTTGCCGAGCCGGGCGAGCAGCAGGCCGGTCAGCGTGCCGAGCACCATGATGAGGACGACGTTGACGGCGGTGAAGATCACCGACCGCTCGACGACCTTCCAGAAGTCCGAACTGCCCAGGACCTCCTGGTAGTTGTCGAACCCGTTCCACTCCGTGAGGTGCAGGATCAGCTGGCGCGGGTTGAGGTTCTGGAACGACAGCATGCCGTTCTTGACCAGCGGCCAGCCCAGCAGCACCACGGTGGCGAGCAGCGCCGGCAGCAGAAGCAGGTAGGGGGCGAAGGATCCGCCGCGTCTGTTCGTACGGGTGTCCCCGCCTCCGGGGCCGGGCGGGGCCCCGCCCGTCTTGCGGACACCCGGTGCCGGGACCGTGTCCGCGCGTTCGGTCTGCACTGACATGCTCGCCATCTCTCCAGATCGCCACTGGCACGTGCGCGCCGGGGGACGGTCAGCCGGCCTTGCGGTCGTCCGGCCGTCCCCCGGCGGAGGGTGATCAGCTCTTCTGCGAGAGCCGCTTGTTGATCTCGGCCTCGACCTGCTTGGCGGCGTCGGCCGGCGACTTGCCCTTCAGAACCGCGGTCATGTACGTCTTGATCGGGTTCGGGGTGTTCTCCACCGAGGCCCACTCGGGGATCAGCGGCGTCGTACCGCCCTGCGCGGCGGCGGGAGCGGCCGCCTCGGCGACGACGTTGCCCTTGAGGACGGAGTTGAGCGACTCCTTGTTCGGGATGACGCCGTTCTGCTTGGCGAGCGCACCCTCGAACTTGTCGGACAGCGCGAGGTTCAGGAACTCCTTGGCGAGGTCCTGCTTCTTGCTGCCCGCGGCCACCGCGAAGTTGGAGCCGCCGAGGAAGACGCCCTCGGGCTTGTCGGCGGTCTCACCGGGGATGGTGAAGTAGCCGATGTCCTTCTCGATCTTCTTGTTGGCGGCGATGGCCGTGCCGGCCTCCCAGCCCATGCCGATGAAGGCACCGACGTTGCCCTTGGCGAAGACCTCGGCCTGCTGCGGGGTGGCCTCGTCCTTGTCCATGGGGGCCTTGGAGTAGGACTGGTACTTCTTGTAGATCTCCATGGCCGCGGTGACCTTGGGGTCGGCGAGGTTGGAGACGTACTTGTCGCCGTCCTTCTTCACCAGGTCGGCGCCCTGGCCGATGGTCAGGCCGTCGAAGAAGTACCAGTTCTGGCCGGGCAGGTAGATCGGCTCGGCCTTGGTCTTCTTGCCGATGGCGTCGAGGTCCTTGTAGAACTCGTCCCGGGTCTTCGGGGTGTCCTTGATGCCGGCGTCGGCCCAGACCTTCTTGTTGTAGATGACGACGCGGTTGGCGAAGTACCAGGGTGCCGCGTACTGCTTGCCGTCGAAGACCGCGGACGCGTTGAGGTTCTCGGCCCAGTCGGCGCCGATCCCGCTCTTCAGGTCGCTCAGGTCGGCGAGGCCGCCGGTCGCCGCGTACGCGGGGGTCTGGGTGTTGCCGACCTCGATGACGTCCGGCGGGGTCGACTCGGAGAGGGCGGTGGTGATCTTCTGCTGGATCCCGTCCCACTTCTGGGTCTCGAACTTCAGCGTCGCGCCGGTCTTCTTCTTGAAGGCCGCCTGCAGATCCTTGGTCCAGGCGGGCGGGGTGGAGCCGTCCATCGCCCAGACGGTCAGGGTCTGCCCCTTGTACCCGTCGGCTCCCGCCTTCTTGCCGCTGTCGCTGTCGTCACTGCCGCCGCAGGCCGCGACCGACACCATCATGCCCGCGATACCGATCGCGGCTATCAGCTTGCGCTTCACGCCACCCTCCTCAGGGATGCCCTCAAACCCCCCACGCTCCCCTGCGGTGACCGTTCTGGTGGGTACCGCCCAGCGGGGGCCGGGACTGGACCAATGGTGTAGACCAGTAGGGGGAGCTTGGCCTAGACCTAGAGGGGTGTCAAGGGTGAAGAAGCCCCTCCAGTCGTCCGTTATGGGACCTACATATGCAAGGACCTTTAAGTAGGTAACTAGCGAAAAGAGCAGGTCCGTTGGCGCACTTTCGAGTGGACCAATTCGACGCGGTGGACTAGACCAGCGGGCGGTGCGACGGTATATAGAGGGGATCACGGAGCGTGCGCGGGATACTCACAGAGAACTCGCGCACGAAGCCGTGCCACGATGTGAGCCGTGGCCGTCGGGATGCCGGTCGCTTCGGCACGAGAGCCGGGAAGGCAGAGCATGAGCACCGACGTCAGCAGTGCGGAGAACGAGGGTGGGGCCCCCATCCGTACCGCGCGCGTGCCCAAGTACTACCGCCTGAAGAAGCACCTGCTCGAGATGACGGAGACGCAGTCGCCCGGCACGCCGGTGCCGCCCGAGCGGACCCTCGCCGCCGAGTTCGACACCTCGCGCACGACCGTGCGCCAGGCCCTTCAGGAGCTGGTCGTCGAGGGCCGCCTCGAACGCATCCAGGGCAAGGGCACCTTCGTCGCCAAGCCGAAGGTCACGCAGTCCCTCCAACTGACCTCCTACACCGAGGACATGCGCGCCCAGGGCCTCGAACCCACCTCGCAGCTCCTGGACATCGGCTACATCACGGCCGACGACACCCTCGCCGACCTGCTCGACATCACGGCGGGCGGACGGGTGCTGCGCATCGAGCGGCTGCGCATGGCCAACGGCGAGCCGATGGCCATCGAGACGACCCACCTCTCCGCGAAGCGCTTCCCCGCCCTGCGCAGGTCGCTGGTCAAGTACACCTCGCTCTACACCGCGCTCGCCGAGGTCTACGACGTCCATCTCGCCGAGGCCGAGGAGACCATCGAGACCTCCCTGGCCACCCCGCGCGAGGCCGGCCTGCTCGGCACCGACGTCGGCCTGCCCATGCTGATGCTCTCCCGCCACTCCCTCGACAAGGACGGCGAGCCGGTGGAGTGGGTGCGATCGGTGTACCGCGGGGACCGGTACAAGTTCACGACCAGGCTCAAGCGGCCGCGGGACTGACCCCTCGGGAGCACTCCCCGACGCGTACCGCGAACACCCGAATTGGCCTTCACCGAATCGACATACCGATATGCGGACGAGGTCTTCCGCTGCGCGACACCGTGACCTAGATTGCCTGCGCGTTACACAGGTTGATCAGCGAGGGGACGGAGCCGCCGTATGTCAGAAGTGTCGGATGTGTCGGACGCGTCAGGTGCGCCTGCCGCGAAACCGCCGGTGGTGACACCGGTCCGAGTGGTCATAGGCCTCTGCCTGTTCGCGCCGTTCGTGGCGATGCTCTGGGTCGGCTCGTACGCGAAGGTCGACCCGGCCTTCATCGGCATCCCGTTCTTCTACTGGTACCAGATGCTGTGGGTGGTCATCTCCACGCTGCTCACGGTGACCGCGTACAAGCTGTGGCAGCGTGACCAGCGCTCCCGCGCGACCCAGGGCGGGGGTGTGTCCAAGTGAAGGACGGCGTGAACGGAGTCGCCCTCGGCGTCTTCATCTTCTTCTTCCTGGCCGTCACGGTCATGGGCTTCTTGGCCGCACGCTGGCGCAAGGCCGAGAACGACGCGACCCTCGACGAATGGGGCCTGGGCGGCAGGTCGTTCGGCACCTGGGTCACCTGGTTCCTGCTCGGCGGCGACCTCTACACCGCGTACACCTTCGTCGCCGTACCCGCGGCGATCTACGCGGCGGGCGCGGCCGGCTTCTTCGCGGTGCCGTACACGATCCTGGTGTACCCGCTGATCTTCACCTTCCTGCCGCGGCTGTGGTCCGTCTCGCACAAGCACGGGTACGTGACCACGTCCGACTTCGTGCGCGGACGCTTCGGCTCGAAGGGTCTGTCGCTGGCGGTCGCCGTCACCGGCATCCTCGCCACGATGCCGTACATCGCGCTCCAACTGGTCGGCATCCAGGCCGTTCTGGACGTCATGGGCGTGGGCGGTGGCGCGGGCACCAACTGGTTCGTCAAGGACCTGCCGCTGCTGATCGCGTTCGCCGTGCTCGCCGCGTACACCTACTCGTCCGGCCTGCGGGCCCCGGCGCTGATCGCGTTCGTCAAGGACGGCCTGATCTACCTCGTCATCGTGGTCGCGATCATCTACATCCCGATCAAGCTCGGCGGCTTCGACGACATCTTCGCCAAGGCCGGCGACGCTTTCTCCCAGGTCAACCCGGCGACCGGGAAGCCACGCGGCGCGCTCGCGCCGGCCGAGCCGCAGCAGTGGACCTACGCCACGCTCGCCCTCGGCTCGGCGCTGGCGCTGTTCATGTACCCCCACTCGATCACGGCCACGCTGTCCTCGCGCAGCCGCAACGTGATCCGCCGCAACACCACGATCCTGCCGCTGTACTCGCTGATGCTGGGCCTGCTGGCGCTGCTCGGGTTCATGGCGATCGCGGCTGGGGTGAAGGTGCAGAACGGGCAGCTCGCCATCCCGCAGCTCTTCGAGAACATGTTCCCGGACTGGTTCGCGGGCGTGGCGTTCGCCGCGATCGGCATCGGCGCGCTCGTACCGGCGGCCATCATGTCCATCGCCGCGGCGAACCTGTTCACCCGCAACATCTACAAGGACTTCATCAAGCCGGACGCGACCCCGCAGCAGGAGACCAAGGTCTCCAAGCTGGTCTCGCTCCTGGTGAAGGTCGGCGCGCTGGTCTTCGTCCTCACCATGGACAAGACGGTCGCCATCAACTTCCAGCTGCTGGGCGGCATCTGGATCCTGCAGACCTTCCCGGCGCTGGTCGGCGGTCTGTTCACCCGCTGGTTCCACCGCTGGGCGCTGCTCGCCGGCTGGGCGGTCGGCATGGTCTACGGCACGGTCGCCGCGTACGGGGTCGCCTCGCCGACCCAGGCGCACTTCGGCGGGAGCTCGAAGGAGATCCCCGGCATCGGGGAGATCGGCTACATCGGTCTGACGGCCTTCGTGCTGAACGTGGTGGTGACGGTGGTCCTGACCTTCGTCCTGCGGGCGTTGAAGGCCCCGGACGGCGTCGACGAGACGTCTCCGTCGGACTACACGGCTGACGCGGGCGACCCCGGGGTCCAGGTGGAACTGCCGCCGGCCACGGCGGGGACCTCGCACTAGGGGGTGTTTTGAAAGTCCTGTGCGGTGCCCGCGGTGTTCGGTGCGTGCCCTCGGCGTGCCGGACGAAGGCCCTCGTACTGGACGTACTTGGGGCTTCGGCCGGTGCGGCGAGGGTGCGTGCCGGGCGCCGTGGGCGCTGTGCGGGACTTTCACAACACCCCCTAGAGGCACGGAGTCCCGGACGGGCCGCCGGAGAGATCCGGCGGCCCGTTGCCGTGCCCGGACCGGCGCCGGCCGCGACGGCGCCCCAGCATTCGCCACCCGCCCAAGAGTTGACGCTCCGACACCCTTCGACAGCAGCGCGACACAACATGTGGGGGTGCTCCCGCAGCCCGGCACAAGATGTATGCTCGTGCTCGCTGTCGCCGCAGGGGAATCCGGTGCGAATCCGGAACTGTCCCGCAACGGTGTACTTGTGCGCGTATGCGCGCCTGACCAGTCCGAGGTCCTGCCGACAGCGCGCCCGGCCGACCGGCCCGGGTGCCAAGACGTCCGGGCCTCGCGGAGTGGGCCAGCTGGACGCGCGCCGGCCTGTCCGAGCCCGTGCGCCCCGCTGCCCTCGCCCCAGGCCCCGTGCCGAGCGAGGGAGAGTCCCACGTGACCATCGCGCCAGTCGATCCGGCTTCAGCGACCGAGGCGACCGCGACCACCGTGACAGGGGCCGAGGCCGACGCTCCGGGAACCGCGTTGCTGCGGACCCTGACCGACCTCACCGCCGACCTCCCCGACGCCGACCCCGGCCGGGTCGCCGCCGCCGCGCTGCGCGGCCGCTCCGCCCGGGCCGACGAGGCGGAGCTGCGCGAGCTGGCCACCGAGGCGGCCGCGGGCCTCATCTCCGAGGACCCCGCCTACTCCCGGCTCGCCGCGCGCCTGCTGACGATCAGCATCGCCGCCGAGGCCGCGTCGCAGGGTGTCACGTCGTTCTCCGGCTCGGTCGCGGTCGGGCACCGCGAGGGTCTGATCGCGGATCGCACCGCCGAGTTCGTACGGCTGCACACGGCCCGTCTCGACGCGCTGATCGACACCGGCGCCGACGACCGCTTCGGTTACTTCGGCCTGCGCACCCTGCACAGCCGCTACCTGCTGCGGCACCCGATCACCCGCAAGGTCGTCGAGACGCCCCAGCACTTCATGCTGCGCGTGGCCTCCGGCCTCGCCGAGGACGACACCACCCGAGCGGTGGACGAAGTCGCGGCCCTCTACCGCCTGATGAGCCGCCTCGACTACCTGCCCTCCTCCCCCACGCTCTTCAACTCCGGTACGCGGCACCCGCAGATGTCGTCCTGCTACCTCCTCGACTCCCCGCTGGACGAGCTGGACTCCATCTACGACCGCTACCACCAGGTCGCGCGCCTCTCGAAGCACGCGGGCGGCATCGGTCTGTCGTACTCCCGTATCCGCTCCCGCGGTTCGCTGATCCGCGGCACGAACGGGCACTCCAACGGCATCGTCCCGTTCCTGAAGACCCTCGACGCCTCGGTCGCCGCGGTGAACCAGGGCGGCCGGCGCAAGGGCGCGGCCGCGGTCTACCTGGAGACCTGGCACTCCGACATCGAGGAGTTCCTGGAGCTGCGCGACAACACCGGTGAGGACGCCCGGCGTACGCACAACCTGAACCTCGCGCACTGGATCCCGGACGAGTTCATGCGCCGGGTGAACGAGGACGGCGTGTGGTCGCTGTTCTCACCGGCCGACGTGCCCGAGCTGGTGGACCTGTGGGGCGACGCGTTCGACGCCGCCTACCGCAAGGCGGAGGAGGCCGGGCTCGCCAAGAAGACCATTCCGGCCCGCGACCTGTACGGCCGCATGATGCGCACGCTCGCGCAGACCGGCAACGGCTGGATGACGTTCAAGGACGCCGCCAACCGCACCGCCAACCAGACGGCGGAGCCGGGCCACACCGTCCACTCCTCGAACCTGTGCACCGAGATCCTGGAGGTCACGGACGACGGGGAGACCGCGGTCTGCAACCTGGGCTCGGTGAACCTGGGCGCGTTCGTCGACACGGCGGTCGGTGACATCGACTGGGAGCGACTGGACGAGACGGTCCGCACCGCCGTCACCTTCCTCGACCGGGTCGTCGACATCAACTTCTACCCGACCGAGCAGGCGGGCCGCTCCAACGCCCGGTGGCGCCCCGTGGGCCTCGGCGCGATGGGCCTCCAGGACGTCTTCTTCAAGCTGCGCGTCCCCTTCGACTCGCCCGAGGCCAAGGCCCTCTCCACCCGCATCGCCGAGCGCATCATGCTCGCCGCGTACGAGGCCTCCGCCGATCTCGCCGAGCGCAGCGGCCCGCTGCCGGCCTGGGAGAAGACCCGCACGGCCCGCGGTGTGCTGCACCCCGACCACTACGACGTGGAGCTGAACTGGCCCGAGCGCTGGGCGGCGCTGCGCGGACGTATCGCCTCGACCGGGATGCGCAACTCCCTGCTCCTCGCGATCGCGCCCACCGCGACCATCGCCTCGATCGCCGGTGTGTACGAGTGCATCGAGCCGCAGGTCTCCAACCTGTTCAAGCGCGAGACGCTGTCCGGCGAGTTCCTCCAGGTCAACTCCTACCTGGTGCGCGAGCTCAAGGACCTCGGCGTGTGGGACGCCCGCACCCGTGAGGCGCTGCGCGAGTCGAACGGCTCGGTGCAGGACTTCGCCTGGATCCCGGCCGACGTACGGGCGCTGTACCGCACGGCGTGGGAGATCCCGCAGCGCGGCCTCATCGACATGGCCGCCGCGCGGACGCCGTTCCTGGACCAGTCCCAGTCCCTGAACCTGTTCCTGGAGACGCCGACCATCGGGAAGCTCTCCTCGATGTACGCGTACGCCTGGAAGTCGGGCCTGAAGACGACGTACTACCTGCGCTCGCGCCCGGCGACCCGCATCGCCCGCGCCGCACAGGCACAGACCCCCGTCCCCGTACAGCAGCCGACCCCCGACGAGGACGCGGTCGCCTGCTCCCTGGAAAACCCCGAAAGCTGCGAGGCCTGCCAGTAATGTCCAGCGAAACCAAGAACCTTCTCGACCCGGGCTTCGAGCTGACCCTGCGTCCGATGCGCTACCCCGACTTCTACGAGCGCTACCGGGACGCCATCAAGAACACCTGGACCGTGGAGGAGGTCGACCTCCACTCGGACGTCGCCGACCTCGCGAAGCTGTCCGAGGGCGAGCAGCACATGATCGGCCGGCTGGTCGCGTTCTTCGCGACGGGCGACTCGATCGTCTCGAACAACCTGGTGCTGACGCTGTACAAGCACATCAACTCCCCCGAGGCGCGGCTGTATCTCTCCCGCCAGCTCTTCGAGGAGGCCGTGCACGTCCAGTTCTATCTGACCCTGCTGGACACGTATCTGCCCGACCCCGAGGACAGGGCGGCCGCCTTCGACGCGGTCGAGAACATCCCGTCCATCCGTGAGAAGGCCGGGTTCTGCTTCAAGTGGATCAACGAGGTCGAGAAGCTGGACCGGCTGGAGACGAAGGCCGACCGCCGCCGCTTCCTGCTGAACCTGATCTGCTTCGCCGCCTGCATCGAGGGCCTCTTCTTCTACGGCGCCTTCGCGTACGTCTACTGGTTCCGCAGCCGGGGCCTGCTGCACGGTCTCGCCACCGGCACCAACTGGGTCTTCCGCGACGAGACGATGCACATGTCCTTCGCGTTCGAGGTCGTCGACACCGTCCGCAAGGAGGAGCCGGAGCTCTTCGACGACCGGCTTCAGCAGGAGGTCACCGACATGCTGCGGGAGGCCGTCGAGGCCGAGCTGCAGTTCGCGCGCGACCTGTGCGGTGACGGCCTCCCGGGGATGAACACCGACTCGATGCGGCAGTACCTGGAGTGCGTCGCCGACCAGCGCCTGACGCGCCTCGGCTTCGCTCCCGTGTACGGCTCCGAGAACCCCTTCGCCTTCATGGAGCTGCAGGGGGTTCAGGAGCTGACCAACTTCTTCGAGCGGCGTCCCTCCGCATACCAGGTCGCGGTGGAGGGCAGCGTCGACCTCGACGAGGACTTCTGATCCTCGGCCGCTTCGCGGGTCTGCTGGGCCTCCCTGATCTGACGGTCGATGCGCCGGTCGTGCGCGAGACCGATCAGTGAGGGGAGGACCAGGAGGACGAGGATTGCGAGAACGGTCAGCATTGAGATCAGGCCTTCCATGTGTGTCGTATCCATAGACACCACTGTCGCGCCTGACGCTCCTTACCGTCAGTGGCAGGACTGCCGGGAACCCTCGAATTACTGCCAGAGTCGAGGCACACTGGCAGCATGCTGAAAAACGTGGTCGCCATCCTGCTCGACGGTGTGCACCCCTTCGAACTCGGCGTCGCCTGCGAGGTGTTCGGCCTCGACCGGAGTGACGAGGGGCTGCCGGTGTACGACTTCGCGGTCGCCTCGGCGGAAGGGCCCACCCTCGGCACGCATGTCTCCGGGTTCACCGTGTCCACCCCGCACGGCCTCGACCGGCTGGAGGGGGCCGACCTGGTCATCGTGCCGGCCGGGAACACCTACGCCGTGCGCGGCTATCCGCCGGAGCTGCTCGACGCGCTGCGCTCGGCCGCCGACCGGGGCGCGAGGGTGCTCAGCGTCTGCTCCGGCGTCTTCGCGCTCGGCGCGGCCGGGCTTCTGGACGGCCGGCGCTGCGCCGTGCACTGGCAGCACGCGGACGAGCTCGCCCGGCAGTACCCGCGGGCGATCGTCGAGCCCGACGTGCTGTACGTGGACGAGGACCCGATCATCACGTCGGCCGGCACCGCCGCCGGGATCGACGCCTGTCTCCACCTCGTGCGCCGGGAACAGGGCCCGGAGGTCGCCAACGCCATCGCGCGGCGCATGGTGGTGCCTCCGCACCGCGACGGCGGGCAGGCCCAGTACATCGAGCGCCCGCTGCCGGCCGCCCCGTGCGACACGGTCGGTGAGGTGCTCGTCTGGATGGAGCGCCACCTCGACGAGGAGGTGACCGTCGAGCAGCTCGCGGCCCGCGCCCTGATGTCCCCGCGCACCTTCGCCCGGCGTTTCCAGCAGGAGACGGGGACCACTCCGTACCGCTGGATCCTGCGCCAACGGGTGCTGCTGGCCCAGCAGTTGCTGGAGGGGACGGACGAGACGATGGACGCGATCGCGGGCCGTACCGGGTTCGGGAACGCGGCCGCGCTGCGCCATCAGTTCGTCCGGGCGCTGGACACGACCCCGCAGGCGTACCGGCGCACGTTCAGAGGCCCGCAGGCCGCCTGAACGTGCGCCCTGCGCTCAGCGGGGTACGGCCTTCAGCAGGAGCCGGTGCGGGCGCAGCGTGATGCCGACCCGCGTCGCGTCGTTCGACCCGGGCACCTGCTCGAAGCGCCACCGCGACGCCACCGTCGCCGTGATGAGGCTCAGCTGGGCCATCGAGAAGTGGTCACTCGGGCACTTCCGGTTGCCCACGCTGAAGGGGCTCATCGCGTACTTCGGCACCTCCTTCGAACGCTCCGGCAGCCAGCGGTCCGGATCGAACCGCGCATGCTGCTCGTACGACCGCGGGTCGCGCTGTACCGCGTACGGGCTGTACACGATGTCGGCCCCGGCCGGAATGCGATAGCCACCGAGTTCCGTTTCGCTGACCGCCCGCCGCGTCAATATCCATACGGCGGGGCGCAGCCGCATCGCCTCGACGACGACATTGTTCGTGTGGGTCAGCTGCCTGACGTCACCGAATGCCACCGGCCGGTCACCCGCGACGGATTCGACCTCGGCGCGGACCCTGTCCGCGTGTTCCGGATGCTCGGCGAGGACCTGGAGGATCCACATGATCGTGGACGCGACAGTTTCGCTGCCGGGCGTGAGTATCGCGACCACCTGGTCGTGGATCTCCTGCTCCCCTATGGGCTCGCCATTCTCGTTCTTCGCTTCCAGCAATGCTGTCAGCAAATCGTCCGGCTTTTGACCAGATGCGCGCCGCTCGGCGATGATCTCGTCGACCAGGAGATGCAAATCGGCCAATGCCCGGTTGAATTTGCGGTTGGCCGGGAGCGGCAGCCGATAGAGCGGTCCGGCCGGGACGACCATGCGCCGGTACATACCGCGGAAGACGGTGGCGAGCGCGACGCACAGGCGCTCCGCCCGTTCGTCCATGAAGTCTCCGCGCAGCAGGCAGCGGGCGGCGATGCGCACGGCGACGCGGAACGACTCCGCCGTGCAGTCGACCGTCGCCCCCGACTCCCAGCGGTCGGCGAGCGCGCGTGCTTCCTCCTCCATGATCGGCCCGTACTCGGGGATGACGTCGAGCCGGAACGCGGGCTGGATGGTGCGCCGCTGGCGCCGGTGCGTCGGCCCGTTGGCGGTCGCCACTCCCTCCTTGCCGAGCAGGCCTTCGAGGGATTCCCAGAGGGGCCCGTCGATCTTGAAGTCGGGGCTCAGCGCGAGCGCCCCGGTGAGGGCGGGCGCGGTGACGGCGTACACCGTCTTCGGGCCGAGCCTGAGCCGTACGACGTCGCCGTGGTCGCGCAGCTGGGCCATGAAGGCCAGCGGATCGCGGACCAGCTTCCAGCCGTGGCCGAGGAGCGGGACACCGCCGCCCGCGAGGGGCGGCTCACGCAGCTCCGGAACCGTGGGGGCTTCGGGCTTCACGGACTCGACGGTCATTTCTCACCTGCCGCTTCGTTGTTGACGTACGGGGGCGTGGACCGGTCGTCCCAGTTGTCGACCATGTACCGGCCGGACTCGTGGTGGAACCAGTACACGGAACTGAACCAGTTCCGCATGTTGCCGAGGCACGCTTTCACGGCGATGCTGAGTTCCTTTCCCGCGACAGTGCCGTCCGCGAGGGTGTCGGCGAACCGTAATGCTTCCTTTTCTGCAGCCAGGAATTCGGTGATGCATTCCTCGACCCGGCGCCTTACTTCCGCAATCGCCTCTTCCAGGGTCAGCCCCTCGTGCTGAATGAGACTGATTCCGAGATTGTGGACTTCGTCTCCCGCTATTTCCTTGGGAAGCGAACAGAGATCGTTGTACCAGGCGGCGAATTCCTGACTCAGGAGTGACGCCCGGTGATATGCCGGGTGTTTCCGCACCGCGAGCGGCATTTCACACCCCGCGCTCGGCTCCAGGAGGTCGGTCCAGATCCAGTGCGCAAAGGTGAGACGCCGGAGGTCGAGGTATTCCGCGACGGTGGGGACGGTGCCGGACGAACGGTTCTGGAATTCCCGGTCGTACGCGTCGATCACCGCATGGAAGTGTTCGGCGAACCGGACGTTCCACTTCTTGCTGAGGAACGAGTACAGCCGCACCATGCTGTCGGCGAACCCCGCGACCAGCGGATCCCGGTGGTGCAGGTGGTCCCGGGGGGAGTCGAGCGCATCGTGCAGCTGGAACCTGAGCCTCCGCCAGGCGGCCGGCCGGGCATGGACGACGTCGCGGTCATGGCGGTCGTCCCAGACGAAGAACCACGCGCTGTAGTCCGCTATAGCCTGCATGACCTCGTCGGAGGCGCCTATGTAGTAGCCCGCCATGAGGTCCGTGTAGCACAGTCCATCGGCATATTCCTCGACCTTGTCGGCCGGCATGAGCCGCTTTTCGAGGAGCCAGGTCCTGGTCTTCTCCTGGAGCCTGGGCCAATAGGGGTGCAGTTGCCGGGGAAACGCAGCTTCGATCACCGGGAGAGAGAGCGCCGGTGGAACCGCGACCGCAGTCGGTGTCGATGAAGTGCCGTGTGGGAAAGCATGCACGAACAAACCCCTCTCAGCCGCCAGTTGGCGCTACACCCCTCCCGCCGTGCCGGGCGTGCGCCGTTGCGTATCCCCGCCCTTCCCATTCAGCACCACAACTGACCGTTCTGGGAACGGATTTGCACCGTTCACTACCCCACCGTGCCGAGAATCTCCCCTTGTGTGACTGAATATGGATCGCTGAACGAGCACATGGGATCGAACGTGCGACGCACATGCGAACGGCGCCTGGTCGGGGGCTTCCCGGCCAGACGCCGTACGTCCGGGCTCACAAACGATCGTGAGCCTCAACTGCATATATGCGTCTCAGTCGTTCGCCACGACGGGGTAGCGAGGCTCGTTGTCGGCCATCTGCCGCAGCGCGTCCTTGCGCTCGCGCTTGGAGAGCCGGTCGATGTACAGGTAGCCGTACAGGTGATCGGTCTCGTGCTGGAGGCAGCGCGCGAAGTATCCGGTGCCGCGCACCTTGATCGGGTTGCCCTTCTCGTCCTGCCCGGTGACCTCGGCGTAGTCGGGGCGGGCCAGCGGCGCGTACGCCGTCGGCACGGAGAGGCAGCCCTCGTTGCTCTCGTCCAAGTGGCGCTGGTCGGCGGGCAGTTCACGCAGGACGGGGTTGCAGACCACGCCGGTGTGCCGCTTGCCCTCGTCGTCCGGGCAGTCGTACACGAAGACCTTGAGGTCGACACCGACCTGGTTGGCGGCCAGGCCCACGCCCTCGGCGGTGTGCTGGCTCGCGAACATGTCGTCGATCAGCGCCGCCAGCTCGTCGCCGAACTCGGTGACGTCCTTGCACTCCTTGTGCAGCACCGGGTTGCCGACGACCGTGATGGGCCGCGAGGTGCCGCGCCCGCGGTAGGCCGCCTCGCGCTCCTCGCACTCCTCGAAGTCGATGACGAAACCCTCGTCGTCCACGGGGAGCACGCCCGTGTGCTGCTGATCGGTGTCCTGCTGCGCCATGACCGACGTACGCCTTCCTGATGCCTGGGAGAGAGGTGCTCATACAGAGTACGGGGGCCCGCGCTCCCAGGGGCGCGGGCCGGCACAGCCGACGACAGCGGCCGTGGTCCTCAGCAGACCTCTTCCAGGTCCCGCCAGTCCCGCGAATCGGGGCTGTCGGCCACCCATCCGTCAAGAAGCCCGCGCACCAGCCCGGCGGGCGCCGCCAGTCCGCACTCGCGCTCGGGCACCCACAGCTGCCCGTCGGTGCGGTGGCCGAGCGGCCCCGGGTGACCCGGCTCGCTGTGGTCGTGCGGGTCCAGGTGCTCGCCGTCGCCCTCGTCGGACGGCATCCGGGACTCGGAGCACATCCGGCACAGCAGCCGTACGGACGACGACCAGTCCTCGGCGGCGAAGCCGGCGTCGGCCGCGAGCTGCTCCAGCGCGTCCCGGTCGTCCTCGGTGGCCGCCTCCAGGAGAACCACCCAGGTCGGCACGGGCGAGGGCGCCCACAGCTCGATCTCGTCGAAGACGGGGTACGCGTGCCCGGCGGCCGTCGTCCGCTCGCCGTGCGGGACCCCGTCGTGCAGGACGACCTCGCCCCAGCGCCGCCCCGAGGACGGCAGCGGGATGGAGAGCACCTCGATCCGCGCGGGGTCGAGGCGACGCCCCCACACGACCTCGGCCTCCCCCTCGGGGGACAGCCGCACGGCCGCACTGCCGAGGTCCATGCCCACCGGCTCCCCGGAGACGGCGGCGCCGCCCGGCACCCGCAGCCCGTACGCCTGCCAGGCCCGCCGCGCCAGCGGCCAGTCCTGCAGGGCCGTGGCCGCGATGCCCACGTTCCACCAGTCAGGTGCGCCCGTCTCGCGGTCGAGCAGCGCGACGGCCCTGAGGCCCGCCGCCCGGGCCTGCTCCCAGTCGTGCCGGAACTTGTGCAGCAGCGCGAGATTGAACCAGGACTCGGACAGCCAGGGCTCCAGGTCCGCGGCACGCGTCAGCAGCGCTCCCGCGTCCTCGTACCGGCCGTCGCCGATGAGCGTGAACGCCCGGTCGGTCGCCTGCCGCCATGAGGCGGAGGGCCGGTGCCGTCCCTTGCCGAAGATCCTCACGATTCCCGCCTGCCAGTTTCCGTTCTTTGGGCTGGCTTGTGCCCCCGGACACCCTCTCTCTCGCATCCAACCACGGACGGTCGGAGGAGCGCTCATTACCCATGGGTTACCCAGCCCGGGGCAGAGTCAGACCGCCCGGCTGTCCCCCGCCACCACCCTCAGCCGCGGCGCAGGGGCGTCGCCCCTCCGCTGCGCAGCAGCACCCTGGCCAGCGACTCCACGACCTCGGGCTGATAGTCGCGGGCCGTGCCGAGCCTGAGCTTCTCCAGGGCGGTCAGCGGGCCTCCCGGCCCTGCTTCCCTGGCCATCTCCTCGTATGCGTTCACCGCTCGGACGATCCTGGCACTGACCGGCTGCTCCCGATAGGGGTCGGCCTGCCGTTCCACCACCACCGCGACCTCGGTGTCCACCCCGGTCTGGCGTACGACGGCCCCGCCGAGCAGGGCGATGCGCCGCTGTTCCTCGGCGGGCAGCACCGCGGTGGCCCCGGCGGGCACCGGGTCGAGCAGCGAGAGCTGTCCGATGTCGTGCATCAGGGCCGCGTACTCCAGCACGGTCAGGCCCGGCTCGGACAGGCCCAGCTCACGGCCGACCGCCCGGCAGAGCGCGGCCACCCGCCGTGCGTGCCCGGGGGGCGTGTACCCGGCGATCTCGGTGGCCCGCGCCAGCGAGGCGATCGTCTGCCGGTAGGTGGTCCGCACCTCCGCGTACCGCCGGAAGGAGAGCTGGGTGAGCAGCAGGGGCAGCGAGAAGACGGGCAGCGCCCAGAGCCCGACGACGGCGACCGCGAGCGCCATCACGGTCCCGGTCGCGCACACGGCGGACCCGATGCCGAGCATGGCCCGCAGTTCGTCGCGCAGCAGCGGGCCGAAGGGCCAGCGGGTACGGGAGCGCGCCATGACGGCGGCCAGCACGGCGTCGCACAGTGCGGTGAGCACCAGCAGGGCGACGAGCAGCAGCGCGTACGCCGGGCCGTCCCACTCGTGCAACCTGCCCTGGTTGTAGAGCGGTTGGAAGCAGACGGCGGCGAATCCGACGGTCAGCAGTCGCCGGGCCACCTGGTCGAACGTCGGCCCCTGGCCGCGTGCGATGTGCGGCACACAGCCGACGAGGGTGGCCGCGACGACCACGGCGACGACCTGGAGCACCCCGTGGTGCGTGGGATTGCCGGCGTCCTCCCCGAGCAGCGCGTACGCGAGGGCGCCGGCGGTGCCCAGGGGCGCGGACTCCCGCTCCGCGCCGTTGGACCGGGAGAGTTCCCCGAGGGCGATGAGCAGCCCGAAGGCGAGCGCGGTGCCTCTTTCGTCGACCCCGTGCCAGAGGGTCCCGGCGAGCGAGACGACGGCGAGGAGGGTGGCGCAGCCGTGGACGAGGGTGAGCGCGGGGCGAGCGGGTTTCACGGTGCCCTCCGGCTCGCGGCACCGCTGCCCTCTGCGGACCTCCCGGCGCCGCTGCCCTCGACGGCCCGCCCGGCGACGGCCTGCGCGGGCGTCCGGGCACGGCCGGCGACGGGCGGCACGTTTCCGCACGGATCGTCGGCGGTGACGGCGGGGTGCCAGCCGTGCCGGGTGAGCGCCCGGACCAGCGCCTCCACCATCAGCGGGTCGAACTGGGAGCCGGCACACCGCTCCAGCTCCTGCAGCGCGGCCCCGACGGCCCGCGCCCGCCGATAGGAGCGGGTGGACGTCATCGCGTCGAAGGCGTCGGCCACGGCGACCACGCGCGCGAACTCCGGAATCTGGCGCCCCATCAGTCCGTAGGGGTATCCGCTGCCGTCGAGCCGCTCGTGATGGTGCAGGATCGCCGACCGCGCCTCGCCCAGGAACCCGATCCCGCGCACCATCTCGTGCCCGTACTCGGGATGCAGCTCGATGACCCGCCGCTCCTGAGGCGTCAGCGGCCCGTCCTTGCGCAACAACCGGGTGGGCACGCCGAGTTTGCCGACGTCGTGCAGGATCCCGGCGAACCGCAGCACCTCGACCCGCTCGTCGGCCATGCCCAGTTCCCGGGCGATCATCATGGACGCCTGCCCGACCCGCTCGCTGTGGCCGCGTGTGTACTCGTCCTTGATGTCGACGGCCTGGACAAGCGCCCGGATGGTGGCCTGGTGGGCGGCGCGCTCCCGGTGGTAGTGGGCGAACACCCAGCACGACACGTACATCGGCAGCAGCACCAGCAGCGCGGCGACGGGACCGAAGGGACTGCGCAGCAGCACCGCCATCATCAGCCCGGCCAGTCCGTGTACGGCGACGGGTGCGAGGGAGCGCAGGAACAGCCCGCGCCACGCGCCGCGTACGGGCACCCGGTCGGCCAGCACCAGGATGCCGCCGTCCAGGACGGTCAGCACGAGGCAGAACACCAGCACGGCGGCCCCGGCGGGCACCAGGGCGTACGGGAACCGCGGTTCGACGACCGCGTCCCGGCCGCCCAGCGACCAGTGCGCCTGGGAGGCCGCCCAGAGCGCCACGGCGAGCTGGGCCGCCCGCCAGACCCGGCGCAGCCCGCGCGGCCGCTGCTCCACCGGGGCGAGCAGCGCCCCCGGCAGCGGCACGAGGGCGGCGGCCGGGGGCGGCAGCAGGAAGGCCCCGGCGAGCAGCACGGGGAAGAAGGTGCCCATGGCGATGGGGGCGGGGCGGCCGTCGGGACGGTAGCGGGGGATCTGCTCGCAGCCCGCGTAGAGCGCGGCGAGCAGCACGACGACCCACCACGGCGTACGGATGGCAGGCAGCGGAACGAGACAGGCCAGGGCCCCGAGAACGACGCAGGCCACGTACACACGGGCCCAGGCCGGAATCGACCCCATCCGCCGCCCCCTCCCATGTCAGGCTCCGGAGCCTAGGGCGGCGGAAGTGACACGGGGGTGGCAATGGCCGAATCCGCGGGCCCTGGGCCCGCGGATTAGCACGTTCGGGTGACGGGGACGACGACTACGCCGTCGGTGGCAACCGGAGGTTCAGGACTCCTGCGCCGTCGCGGTGATGTCGTGCTCCGGCACGGTCTGGCCTGAGCGGATCATGTCGATGCGGCCCATGACCTTCGCGCGCAGGTCGGTCGGCACGTCGTCCTGACCGCAGCACCGCTTGACCAGCTTCTTCACGGCCTGTTCGAGCCCGTACTTCTCCAGACACGGAGAGCATTCCTCGAAGTGGACCTCGAACTTGGTGCAGTCCGAGTCCGGCATCTCGTGGTCCAGGAACTCGTAGAGATGATCGAGTACTTCACTGCAGTCCGTCTCGTGCGGCTCTCCGCAGCTCATGAGCCCGAACCTTTCGCTTCGTTCGACTCTCCGGCGCCGGCCGGGACCAGTCCGCGGTCACGCGCGTAGTCCTCGAGCATGCCGCGCAGTTGGCGACGGCCCCGGTGCAGCCGGGACATCACCGTACCGATGGGTGTCCCCATGATGTCCGCGATCTCCTTGTACGCAAAGCCCTCTACGTCCGCGAGATAGACGGCGATGCGGAATTCCTCGGGGATCGCCTGCAGAGCTTCCTTGACGTCCGAGTCCGGCAGGTGGTCGAGCGCCTGCGACTCGGCGGAGCGCAGACCGGTCGACATGTGCGACTCGGCGCGCGCCAGCTGCCAGTCCTCGATCTCCTCGGCCGCACTGCGCTGGGGCTCACGCTGCTTCTTGCGGTACGAGTTGATGAAGGTGTTCGTGAGGATGCGGTAGAGCCATGCCTTGAGGTTGGTGCCCTCGCGGAACTGGTGGAAGGACGCGTACGCCTTCGCGTACGTCTCCTGCACCAGGTCCTCGGCGTCGGCCGGGTTGCGCGTCATGCGCAGAGCGGCCGAGTACATCTGGTCGAGGAATTCGAGAGCGTCCCGCTCGAAGCGCAGGGTGCGCTCGGCGGACGACTCCGAGTTCGTCTCCGCGCTCGTGCCCTGGCCCTCGGGCTGCTCCGCCTGGCCGTGTTCGGTCCCTGCGTCGGTCCCAGTGACCGGACCCACCTCCTCCAGCGACGTCGCGAGACCGAAACCGGTCCCACTCGAATCGGAGGATAGACGAACATCCGGTCCGCCCGCCGCCCGAATAGGGGTGGTCTTCGCCGCATGAAGCACCGTCCACTCCAGGTCAGCGCTGCTGCTGCGGCTCGGGCAGATGGTCGAACCCATGCGGCGGACTTCCTCTCGTACGGACGGCCAGCACTCCCCGTGCTGTCTGTTCGGCACAACAGTCGTTCCGCCGGGGACATTCCCGGGCGTCACGCGAGTGACGCGATCCACTTCAGCACTTCGGCCGCGATGACCCGCAGAGCCTCGTCCTGGTCGACCGGCGCTTTCTTCGGCACGGCGAAGCCGTGATCGCCGTACGGCACTTCGACCAACTCGTAGGAGCCCTGCGGGAACTCCTCGGGCTTCCCGAAGGGGTCGTTGCCGCCCTGCACGACGAGGGTGGGCACGCCCGCGCCGAGGAGTTCCGCGGCGCGTGACTTCTCGGGCCTGCCGGGCGGGTGGAGGGGGAAGCTGAGCGCGAGGACGGCGGCCGCGCCCAGTTCGGTCGCCGTCCGGCACGCGACACGGGCGCCGGCGCTGCGCCCACCCGCGATCACGGGCAGCCCGGGCTTCTCGACCGCCGGCCACACCCCGCGCCACCCGGTGTCCAGCGTCTTCGGCGCCGGCGCCAGCTTCTTGCCTGCCACCCGCCAGGGCTGCTCGACGAGGGCCACGCTCACGCCGTGGGCGGGCAGGACGGCCGCGAGGGCCCGCAGGTCGCGGGCCTCGATGCCGCCGCCGGCACCGTGGCTCACGGCCAGGACGAGCCGCGCCTGCCTGGCGCGATGCCAGGTGACGCGGGCCCTGCCGGCGTCGGTCTCGATGATCTCTGTCACATCGGATGTCGCATCAGTCACATCAGAAGAGTGTGCCCTCTTCGGGCCCCTCCAGTTCCTTCAGCAGCTCCGGGCCGTTGTTGCGGACGTTGCTGACCGCCGTGGAGACCGGGTACGCGCGCATCAGGCCGGGCGGCGGCGGGGCGAGCAGCTCGCGCAGGCCGTCGGCGTCGGTGCGGGACGGGTCGAGCCAGGCGTCCCAGCGATCCGGGGTGAGCATCAGCGGCATCCGGGGGTGGATGTCGGCGAGGGCATGGGGGCCGTCGGCCGGTGCCACCGCGAGGGGTGAGGTCTCGGCCTCCGTGGTGATCACCGAGCACGTCACCCACCAGCTCAGCGGATGGTCGTCGGGCAGCGTCCTGTCGCGCCAGAACTCGTACAGCCCGGCCATCGCGAACACCGACCCGTCGGCGGGCAGGACGAAGTAGGGCTGCTTGCGCGGGCGCTTCTTCTTCCCCTCGACCTCCAGATCGCGCTCGGCGGTCCCGGTCACCCACTCGTAATAGCCGTCGGCGGGGATGATGCAGCGCCGGGAGGAGAACGCGCGGCGGTACGACGGCTTCTCGTGCACGGTCTCCGCGCGCGCGTTGATCATCCGGGCGGCGCCCTCGGGCGTCTTGGACCAGGACGGAACGAGCCCCCACTTGAGCCTGCGCAGCTGGCGAACCGGGTGCGGGCTGTCCGCGTCTTTCACCGGACGGTCCAGCACGGCGTAGACCTCCTTGGTCGGAGCCACGTTGTAGTCCGGCTCCAAGGTCTCCTCGGGTTCCCACTTCTCGATCTCAAAGATTCCTGCGAGATCCTCGGGCCTACGACTCGATGCATACCGTCCGCACATACGTGCCACACTGCCAGATTCCGCGTCACTCGAGGGAGCTCTTGCCACCCATGGACAGCACCGCATCCGCCTCTCTCGCCGCCCTCTGGGACGAGGTCTTCGGCAGTCAGCCGGACCCCGACCTGTGGGTGGTGATCGCCACGATGGTCGCCGCGCTGGCCGTGATCGTCCCGCACACCCTGTGGCGCCTCTCCCGCAACGCCATCACCATCGCGCACGAGGGCGGGCACGGGCTGGTGGCGCTGGTCACCGGCCGCACGCTCACCGGCATACGACTGCACTCGGACACCAGCGGCCTCACGGTCAGCCGCGGCAAGCCGCACGGCCTGGGCATGGTGCTCACCGCGGCCGCCGGCTACACCGCTCCCCCGCTGCTGGGCCTCGGCGGCGCCGCACTGCTCGCCGCGGGTCACATCACGGCGCTGCTGTGGCTGGCCACGGTGCTGCTCGTCGCGATGCTGGTGATGATCCGCAACGCGTACGGGGCGCTCACCGTGGTCCTCACCGGCGGCACGTTCCTGCTGGTGTCGTGGCTGGCCGGGCCGCAGGTGCAGGCGGCGTTCGCGTACGCGGTGGTGTGGTTCCTGCTGCTCGGCGGGGTCCGCCCGGCCTTCGAGCTCCAGGCCAAGCGCAGCCGGGGCGGGGCGGGCGACTCGGACGCGGACCAGTTGTCGCGGCTGACGCACGTGCCGGCCGGGCTGTGGCTGTTCCTGTTCCACGTGGTGTCGCTGAGCGCGCTGATAGGCGGGGGCCGGTGGCTGCTGGAGGTGTGAGCGCGCACGCGTGCGCCTCGCTCCGCCTGTGCGTCTCGTGCGTCCAGGTGTGAGCCTGTCGTCGTGCATATATGCACGGCACATACCCGCGGCCACGTGCTGTGCGCGCCACCTCACTGTTTCGGTGGGATTTCGCCTCTTTTGATCAAGATCTCCGGTCATCGCCAGCCACTAAAGTGGAGCGCATGACCGCGAACCCCGCACACACCGCTCTCTGGCCCGCCCCGCATGCGAGCGGAGCCGTCGACGCGACGGTCCACGTACCGGGGTCCAAGTCGGTCACCAACCGGGCGCTGGTCCTCGCCTCCCTCGCCTCCGAGCCCGGCTGGCTGCGCCGTCCGCTGCGCTCGCGCGACACGCTGCTGATGGCGGGTGCGCTGCGCGCGATGGGCGTGGGCATCGAGGAGACGGTGTCCTCCAGTTCCACCGTCGTCGGCGGCTCCGACATCTCCGGCGAGGCCTGGCGTGTCATCCCCTCGGGTCTGCACGGCCCTGCCACGGTTGACGTGGGCAACGCGGGCACGGTGATGCGCTTCCTGCCCCCGGTCGCCGCGCTGGCCGACGGTCCCATCCGCTTCGACGGCGACCCGAGGTCGTACGAGCGCCCTCTGACCGGTGTCATCGACGCGCTGCGCGTCCTCGGCGCCCGCATCGACGACGACGGGCGCGGCGCGCTGCCGCTGACCGTGCACGGCGGGGGCGCGCTGGACGGCGGTCCGGTGGAGATCGACGCGTCGTCCTCCAGCCAGTTCGTGTCGGCGCTCCTGCTCTCGGGCCCGCGTTTCAACCAGGGCGTGGAGGTCCGCCACATCGGCTCCTCCCTGCCCTCCCTTCCGCACATCCGGATGACCGTGGACATGCTGCGTACGGTCGGCGCCCAGGTGGACACCCCGGAGGCGGGCGGCGAGCCGAACGTCTGGCGGGTCACGCCGGGTGCGCTGCTCGGCCGAGACCTGACCGTCGAGCCGGACCTGTCCAACGCGCAGCCGTTCCTCGCCGCCGCGCTGGTGACCGGCGGCAAGATCTCCGTCCCGGACTGGCCGGCGCGCACCACCCAGCCGGGCGACCGGCTGCGGGAGATCTTCACCGAGATGGGCGGCTCCTGCGAACTGACCGAGTACGGACTGGAGTTCACCGGTTCAGGTGCGATCCACGGCATCGACGTGGACCTGAGCGAGGTCGGCGAGCTGACCCCCGGCATCGCGGCGGTCGCGGCCCTCGCGGACTCCCCCTCCACGCTGCGCGGAGTCGCGCACCTGCGCCTGCACGAGACGGACCGGCTGGCCGCGCTCACCAAGGAGATCAACGAACTCGGCGGTGACGTCACGGAGACGGCGGACGGCCTCCACATCCGCCCGCGACGGCTGCACGGCGGCGTCTTCCACACCTACGACGACCACCGCATGGCCACCGCCGGCGCGATCATCGGGCTGGCGGTGGAGGGGGTGCGGATCGAGAACGTGGCGACGACGGCGAAGACCCTGCCGGACTTCACCGACCTGTGGGCCGGAATGCTCGGGAACTGACGGGCGGACCTGGATCATGCGCCGCTACGGCAAGCACACCGACGAGGACGACATCCGCCAGCGCCCCAACCGCAAGGGCAACCGGCCTCGCACGAACATCCGGCCCAAGCACGAGGACGCGGTGGAGGGCATGGTCCTCACCGTGGACCGCGGCCGGCTGACCTGTCTGGTCGACGGCCATGTCGTGATGGCCATGAAGGCCCGCGAGCTGGGCCGCAAGGCCGCCATCGTCGGCGACCGGGTGGCCATCGTGGGCGACCTGTCCGGCCAGAAGGACACCCTGGCCCGGATCATCCGTATCGAGCCGCGCACCTCGGTGCTGCGCCGTACGGCCGACGACGACGATCCCTTCGAGCGCGTGGTCGTCGCCAACGCCGACCAGCTGGCGATCGTCACGGCCCTCGCCGACCCCGAGCCCCGCCCCCGGCTGATCGACCGCTGCCTGGTCGCGGCGTTCGACGGCGGCCTGGAACCGATCCTGGTGATGACCAAGTCGGACCTCGCCTCACCCGACAAGCTCCTGGAGCTCTACGGCGCGCTGGACATCCCGTACGTCGTGACGAGCCGTGAGGAACTGGAGAACGGCGACGCCGCGGAACGGGTGCGCGAGCAACTCGACGGCAAGATCACCGCGTTCGTCGGCCACTCCGGCGTGGGCAAGACGACACTGGTCAACGCGCTGGTGCCGAAGGACAGGCGGCGTTCGACCGGCCATGTGAACGCCGTGACGGGTCGCGGCCGGCACACCACGACCTCGGCGCTCGCCCTGCCGCTCGCGAGCGAGGGGGGCTGGGTCATCGACACCCCGGGCGTACGGTCGTTCGGCCTGCACCACGTCGATCCGTCCCGGGTCATCCATGCCTTCCCCGATCTCGAACCGGGCACCGAGGGCTGTCCGCGCGCGTGCAGCCACGACGAGCCGGAGTGCGCGCTGGACCAGTGGGTGACGGACGGCCATGCCGATCCGGCCCGTCTGTACTCGCTGCGCAGGCTGCTGGCGACGCGCGAGCGGCGCGAGGGCGACTGACCTCCGCGTTGTTTGCAGCCGTGCCGTGCCGGTAAAGGCATACTCGCACCAGGCCGGACGTGAGGCGGATGCGAGCCGGACGCACCAGCAGTCGACGAAGCAGTCATCGCGGACGCGGGAGGACAGACATGGCGTGGCTGCTCGTCGTCGTGGCCGGACTGCTGGAAACAGGCTTCGCCGTCTGTCTGAAGCTCTCGCACGGCTTCAGCAGACTCTGGCCGACCGTCGCCTTCTGCATCTTCGCGCTCGGCAGCTTCGGTCTGCTGACGCTCTCCCTGAAGAAGCTGGACGTGGGTCCCGCCTACGCGGTGTGGACCGGCATCGGCGCGGCGGGCACCGCGATCTACGGCATGATCTTCCTCGACGACCTGGTGTCCGTCCTCAAGATCGTCTCCATCAGCCTCGTGATCATCGGCGTGATCGGCCTGCAGATTTCCGGCTCCGCCCACTGACGCCTCTTCAATTCCCGGCCTCCGCAACGCAATCCGAGCCCGTGAAGGCCGGACGTCTCAGGGAGTGACCCCCAGGGCCCGGTGCGACGGTGCCAGCGCGGCCTTCACCAGATCGACGATCCCGCCCTCACCCGGCGGCGCGGCGACACAGGACACCGCGAGCCGTACGACGAGTTCGCACGACCGCGTCAGTTCCGCCGCGTCCGACCTCGTGGTGCCCGATCCCGACAGCGTGGCCGCCGCCCGGTCCCGCACCAGCGCCACGAAGTCGGCAGGCGACGGCAGCGGCCCGTCGGCCCGCCGCTGCGCGGGCACCGCGGACGACGACGGCACCGCCGACAGCGTCGGTGAGGGCAGGCGCTCGCTCCAACACCCGGTCAGCATCGCGCGCACCAGCGCGTTGCCGCGGGCCGCGGACGTGATCCACTCCGCGGTCGCGGCCAGCCGCTCCCGTGCGTCCCCGTGAACGGCCAGCGCACGGTCGACCCCGACCAGATACCCGTCCGCCTCCCGACGGACCAGGGCTCGCGCCAAACCCTCCTTGCTGCCGAACTCGTTGTACAACGTCTGGCGGGACACTCCGGCCACGGCGGCGACGTCGACCATCCGCACCGCGGACCACGGCCGACGTGCGAGCGCCGTATAGGCGGCGTCCAAGAGGGATTCCCGCGCTGCAGGCATCATCGCCTCCCTGGGGCGAGCGGCTCTGCAGCTCAGATTTGACGCGCACACGAGCACTGTCAAGGGTTCGCGGCAGTACCGAGGGGCGTACACCGCCTGCCGTACGCCACCCACCCGCGCACGGCAGGCCCCGGAACACCCCTCGCGGGCACCCACGACGGACGCTCGGGCCGGAGGTCCCCGGGGCCCGGCCCCTGTGGCCCTGCCACGGAACGGCCAGATACGGTTCGCTCATGCCCGACTATCTCGATGACCTGCGCCTGGCCCACGTCCTCGCGGACGCCGCCGACGCCGCGACGATGGACCGGTTCAAGGCGCTCGACCTCAAGGTCGAGACCAAGCCGGACATGACGCCGGTGAGCGAGGCGGACAAGGCGGCGGAGGAAATCATCCGAGGCCACCTCCAGCGCGCCCGCCCCCGCGACGCGATCCTCGGCGAGGAGTACGGCATCGAGGGCACCGGCCCCCGCCGCTGGGTCATCGACCCGATCGACGGCACGAAGAACTACGTCCGCGGGGTGCCCGTCTGGGCCACGCTGATCTCCCTGATGGAGGTGGCCGAGGGCGGCTACCAGCCGGTCGTGGGCGTGGTCTCCGCCCCCGCGCTCGGCCGTCGCTGGTGGGCGGCGAAGGGCCACGGCGCCTACACCGGGCGCAGCCTCTCCTCCGCGTCCCGCCTCAAGGTCTCCGGCGTCTCGAACATGTCCGACGCCTCCTTCGCGTACTCCTCACTCACCGGCTGGGAGGACCAGGGCCGCCTGGACGGCTTCCTCGACCTCACCAAGGCCGTCTGGCGCACCCGCGGCTACGGCGACTTCTGGCCGTACATGATGGTCGCCGAGGGCTCGGTGGACATCTGCGCCGAACCCGAGCTGTCGCTCTGGGACATGGCGGCGAACGCGATCGTCGTGACGGAGGCGGGCGGCTCCTTCACCGGGCTCGACGGCCGGCCCGGCCCGCACAGCGGCAACGCGGCCGCGTCGAACGGCATCCTCCACGACGAACTCCTGGGGTACCTGAACCAGCGGTACTGACCTGGGGCCCCTGTGTGCCCCCGGGGCGCCCCGAACTTGCCACGCACGCCCTCTTGTTGACCCTCCCTTTAACTGCGACTCTGAGAGTCCCCCCACTTGTGAACTTGTGAATCGCTTCTCTTGGCGCTTCACCCAGGAGGTGGCTCCAGCCCATGCTCGTCCGCGACGCCATGAGCACGGTGGTCCTGACCATCGGCCCGGCACACACCCTCCGCCAGGCGGCCCGCCTGATGTCCGCACGCCGCGTCGGCGCGGCTGTCGTCCTCGACGAGGATTCCATCGGGCTCGGCATCCTCACCGAGCGCGACATCCTCAACTCCCTGGCCCTGAGCCAGAACCCGGACACGGAGACCGCAGGCACCCACACCACGACCGACGTCGTCTTCGCCGCGCCGTCCTGGACCTTGGAGGAGGCCGCCACGGCCATGTCGCACGGCGGCTTCCGGCACCTGATCGTGCTCGACGGAACCGGACCGGTCGGGATCGTCTCGGTCCGCGACATCATCCGCTGCTGGGCGCCCACCCGTCAGCCCACCCCGGCCTGAGCGTGGAGGCGGGCGGATCCCGGAGAGGTTCCGCCCGCTCCCTCCGGAAGCGACCGCTCACTTCTGTACTTCGTCTAAGTCCAGTAGAGATCTAAAATCACACTCGTTCGGAAACTGTTCTTCCTGGCTGTTAAGCTGGCCTGCATGAGTGACCTGTTGGAACGACTGCGCGGACGTGGCTGGCGAATGACCGCGCAGCGGCGTGTCGTGGCCGAGGTCCTCGACGGCGACCACGTCCACCTGACGGCCGACGAGGTCCACACGCGCGCTGTCGCGAAGCTGCCGGAGATCTCCCGGGCGACCGTCTACAACACCCTGGGCGAGCTGGTCTCGCTCGGCGAGGTGCTGGAAGTCGCCACGGACAAGCGCGCCAAGCGGTACGACCCGAACGCGCACCGGCCGCACCACCACCTGGTCTGCGCCCAGTGCGGCACGATCCGGGACGTCCACCCGGGCGGCAACCCGCTCGCCGACCTCCCCGACTCGGAGCGCTTCGGCTTCAAGGTCTCGGACGTCGAGGTGACGTACCGGGGCATCTGCCCGAACTGCGCGGCGGCCTGACCCAAGCACCCTCGGAGCCCCGGCATCCTCCTGGACGCCGGGGCCTCTGGACATCGAGACCCTTGGACACACCGAAGACCCGGAACCATTGGTTCCGGGCCTTCGGCCTTCAGTAGCGGGGACAGGATTTGAACCTGCGACCTCTGGGTTATGAGCCCAGCGAGCTACCGAGCTGCTCCACCCCGCGTCGGTAAACACGACAGTACGTCATGCCCCGCGACCAGTGCAAATCCCTTCCCGGCCGCCCGGCGTACGGCGTCCGCCCCCGTTTGGCCGGGCCTCGTCCGGGCACTGGGAGACACCATGAGCGACGACGGCACGGCGGACGAGGCCTACCAGCCCACGGGCACCGACGAGGTGCGGGAGGACGCCACCCCGCTGGATCTCCAGAACGCGGTGGACGAGCGTACGTACGACGACATGCTCGACGAGGGCTACTCCCCGCCGGAGCGCCCGCTGGGCGTCACCAGGACCGGCACCACCGCGGCGGAGCAGCAGGAGGGCGAGCCGCTCGACGAACGCCTGCGCCAGGAGGTCCCCGACACGGGCGCGGAGCAGCCGGCGGGCGACGACATCGGCGACCTGCCCGGCGGGGAGGGCGAGCCGCTGGACCCCGAGGCCGGCCGGGAGCGTGCGGGCCGCCTGGTGGCACCCGACGAAGGCACCCACCCGGACACCACCAAGGAGTCCGTCGCCACCGACGTCGGCATCGACGGCGGCGCGGCAGGCGCCGAGGAGGCAGCGGTCCACATCACCGAGGACGACGAACTCCCGCCGACACCCGACCCGGACGCCTGAGCTCACCCGTCGACGGACTCCTTGGTCGTGTGCGGCTTCGTCACAAGGGTGCTCGGCGTGGGTGGGTGACAGGGGTGGGCCCGCGTCCGCGCGGGCACCACCCCTAAGCCGTCAGCTCCTGCCGCAGCGCATCCCGCAGCCGAGCCGCCCGCTCGGAGACCTCCGCGGGCCCCAGGGCGACCGCGCGGTCGGCCCACCGCTGGCCTTCCGCCAGCTCGCCACGACGCGCGTAGACCAGCGCGAGCCGGAGCGCCGCCCGGCCGTGCCCCGCGTCGGCGGCCCGCTCCCACCACAGCGCGGCCTCGGGCTCGCTTCCCTCCCGCGCCAGCAGCAGCCCGAGATTGAACGCCCCGTTGCGGGACCCGGCCTCCGCGGCCTCGCGGTACCACCGGGCCGCCTCCACGACGTCGCCGCGCGCGGCGGCCAGCATCCCGACCCGTACCTGTGCGCGCCGGTGCCCCTGGGACGCCGCCCGCTCGTACCACTCCTCGCACTCGCTCTTCTCGTGCGCGGGCTCGCCCAGTTCGTGCGCGGGCGCGGGCGCCCGGCGTGCGTCGAGCACGGCCGCGAGCCGGTACGCCGCCTCCGCGCTGCCGCCGCCCGCCGCGCTCCGCAGATGCCGCTCGGCGGCCCGCTCGTCGCCCTCCCGCAGCCGCCCGATGGCAACCTGCAGCGCCGCCTCGGTGTGCCCGGCCGCCGCGGCCCGCTCGTACCACCGCAGCGCGGCCGCGTCGTCGTGCTCGGTGCCGCGCCCGGCGTGCAGGATTCCGAGGTTGAACGCGGCGTCGACGCTGCCGGCCTCCGCGGCCTTGGAGAACCACGGTTCGGCGCCGGCCGAGTCGCCGACCTGGAGCAGCAGGATGGCGAGCGCGTTCGCCGCCTCCCGATGTCCCGCGTACGCGGCGCGCCGGTACCACTGTTCGGCCTGCGGGGTGCGCCCCTGCTCGGCGCAGAGCAGCCCGAGGTTGTAGGCGCCGTTGACGTCGCCCGCGTCCATGGCGGCCCGGTACCACCGCTCGGCGGTCTGGGTCTCGCCGCGCTCGGCGTGCAGCGCGCCGAGCGCGTTGGCGGCGTTCCCGTCGCCGTCCTGGGCGGCCCGCAGCCACCACACGGCGGCGCTCTCGGTGTCGCCCGCGTCACGCAGCAGGAACCCGAGCGCGCAGGCGGCCCGCGCCTCGCCGTCCTTGGCGGACGTCAGGTACCAGCGCCCGGCCTCCTTGAGCTCGCCCCGCTTCTCCAGGATCGCCCCGAGGTGCAGTGCGCCCCGCCGGTGGCCGCGCGCGGCGGCCTGCCGGTACCACTGCTCGGCTTCCTCCGCGGTCGCGACACCGTTGTCAGAGCCGTCCTCGCCCTCGCGTACGGCCCTGCGATCAAGGGCGCGCGCCAGCCGGTAGGCGGCCTCGCGGTGCCCGTGCTCGGCGGCGGCGCGCATCCACTGCTCGGCGCCGACGTCGGCGCGGTGCTCCAGCAGGTCCGCGAGCGCGTACGCCCCGAGGGCGTGTCCCTGTTCGGCGGACTGGCGCAGCCAGTACTCGGCGGCGGGCTCGTCACCGTGCTCGCGGTGGTAGCGGCCGAGCGCGTGCGCGGCGGCGGCGGACCCGGCGACGGCGGCGATCCGCCACCATCCGGCGGCCTCGTCGCCGTAGCCGCGCTGATGCAGGAGGACACCCAGGTTGTTGGCGGCCGCACGGTCACCGGCGGCGGTGGCAGCGCGCAGCTGAGGCTCGGCTCCGTCGAGATCACCGCGGCGCAGGAGCATGGCTCCGAGGACGCTCATCGCCTCGACGTCGCCGGCTTCCGCGGCGAGCCGCCTGCGTGCTTCTTCCACGGCTTCGCCGGTTTCGTCCCGGTCGGAAGGCTGCACAAAACGCCCTGTCTCCAACAGAGTTGCCTTGTCCCCCATAACGTCCATCGTCGCACCACCTGCAACCCGGGTACACCTGGTATACCGCAGTCAGTGAGGTCACTTCAGCGTTTTGTCGACATGCCCACAGAGAGACAAGTCAAACACGATTTCCTCAACTCCCCCCGCACGGAGCAGTCTTCACACCGCACCATTCCCCCACCTCGCACACGCCCCCGTACCTCGGCAGATGCGATCCATGCTTGTGATCTTGGTCCGAGATCACAGCCCGGGATCGACCCCAGTGATCAACATCCGTGTTCCACACATGACGAAGGCCCGGATCCTGATCAGGATCCGGGCCTTCGCTTTCAGTAGCGGGGACAGGATTTGAACCTGCGACCTCTGGGTTATGAGCCCAGCGAGCTACCGAGCTGCTCCACCCCGCGCCGTTGTGTCCCAACCGTACCACGGCGCGGAGGTGGGTCCTGATCAGCCGCTGCTCGACCCCTTGTCGCTGCTCTTGTCGCCACTCTTGTCGCTGCTGCCGCCACCGGTCTTGTCGGCCTTGGCCTGCGCGTCCTTGGCCCGCTTCAGCGCGGCCTCAAGATCCTTCTGCGCCTGCCCGTACGCCTCCCAGTCGCCCTTCTTCAGGGCTTCCTGGCCCGCGTCGAAGGCCTTCTGGGCGTCGTTCAGCGCCTTTTGGACCGTGGGGTTGCCCGTATCCGGTGGCGTGGTGTCCGGTGGCGTGGTGCTCCCGTCACCGGTGTCCGAAGGCGGTGTCTCCTTCGCCGCTCCGAAGACGACGTTGAGTGCCTTCTCCAAGGTGTCCTCGAAGGCCGTCTTGCCCGCGTAGGTGACCAACACCTTGCGAAGCAAGGGGTACTTGAGTCCACCACCGCGTACGTAGACGGGCTCGGCATAGAGCAACTCCCCGTCGAGTGGCACCGTCAGCAGGTTGCCGTACTCGACTTCCGACGCACCACCACCGCTCAGAAGTCTGATCTTCTCGGCGATGACCTCGTTGGAGTTGAACTTGCTCTGCACCTGTTTGGGACCGTCGACGGCTTCGTCGGACGGCATCTTCAGTATGTCGATCTTGCCGTAGTCCGGGGAGTCCGCCTCGGCGTTGACCGACATGAACGCGCTCAGGTTGTCGCGGCCGTTGGGCGTGAAGGTGGTCGTCAGCGAGAACGCCTGGCTCTGCTGGTCGGGCATCTTCATGCTCAGGTAGTACGGCGGCACCGCGCTGCCCGACTTGTTGGTCGGGTCGTCCGGCACCTGCCACACCTCGCTGCCGCTGAGGAACGTCTGCGCGTCCTTCACGTGGTAGCGGGTGAGCAGCTCGCGCTGGACCTTGAACAGGTCCTGCGGGTAGCGCAGGTGGTCCATGAGCGCCTGCGAGATCTCGGACTTCTTCTTCACCGTGTTGGGGAACGCCTTCATCCAGGTCTTGAGGACCGGGTCCTTGGTGTCCCACTGGTAGAGCTTGACCTCGCCGGTGTACGCGTCGACGGTCGCCTTCACCGAGTTGCGGATGTAGTTGACCTGGTTCTGCTGGGCCACCACCGCACGCTGGTTGTTGGCCGCGGTCAGCGAGTCCGCCGTCGTGTCACCGAGGGTGGTGCGGGAGGCGTACGGATAGCCGTTGGTGGTGGTGTACGCGTCGACGATCCACTGGATCTTGTGGTTGACGACGGCCGGGTAGGCGTCACCGTCGATGGTCAGCCAGGGCGCCACCGCCTCGACTCGGTCCTTGGGGGTGCGGTTGTAGAGGATCCGGGAACCCTCGCCGATCGCGCCCGAGTAGAGGATCTGCGGCTCGTTGAACGCCACCGCGTACGCGGCCCGGTTGATCGGGTTGGAGAGGTTGACCCCGCTCTTGCCCTGGTAGCTCGTGGTCTTCTCGCCACTGCGGTCGGAGTAGTCGATCTCCTTTTGCGGACCGCCGACGATCGAGTACTGGGTGGTCTTCTCGCCGTAGTAGACGCGCTGCTGGTACGTGCCCAGGTCGCCCGTGGAGGGCAGGTCGGACTCGGTGAAGACGGGGGCGCCCTGGTCGGCCTCGGTGCCCTTGGCCGCGACCACTCCGTAGCCGTGCGTGTAGCGGAAGTGGTCGTTGATCCAGTTGTTCTTCGGGATGCCGTTGAGGTTCAGTTCACGCAGTCCGATGACCGTGTCCTGGACCTTGCCGGTCGGATCCTTGTAGCGGTCGACGTCCAGGTTGGACGGGAAGCCGTAGTAGGCCCACATCTGCTGGAGCTGCTGGAACGTCGGCGAGACCACGTTGGGGTCCATGAGCCGGATGCTGGCCACGTCGGCCGCGTCCGAACGCAGTTTGCCCTTGTCCTTGGTGGTGGACTTGCCGGCGTAGTCCGCGACCTTGGTCTGGTCGATCCCGTACGCCTCGCGCGTCGCCTTCAGGTTCTTCTCGACGTACGGCGCTTCCTTGGCCTGCTCGTTCGGCTGGACCTGGAACTTCTGGACGATCGCCGGGTACAGGCCGCCGATGAGGATCGCGGAGAGCACCATCAGGCCGAAGCCGATGACGGGCAGCTGCCAGGTGCGCCGCCACAGGGTGGCGAAGAACAGCAGGGCGCAGATGACGGCGATGCAGAACAGGATCGTCTTGGCCGGCAGGTAGGCGTTGGCGTCGACGTACCTCAGGCCCGTCCAGTTGCCGGTCGCCTTGAAGTCACTGGACTTCACCGCGAGCCCGTACCGGTCGAGCCAGTAGGCGACCGCCTTCAGGGCGACGAAGACGCCGAGGAGCACCGAGAGGTGCCCGGTGGCCGCGGCCGTGGCACGCGCTCCCGGGCTGGTGATCCTGAGGCCGCCGTACAGGTAGTGCGTGAGCGCGGCGGCGATCAGCGAGAGCACCGTGGCGGCGAAGCCGAAGCCCAGCAGGAACCGGTACCACGGCAGGTCGAAGGCGTAGAAGGAGACGTCCAGGTGGAACTGGGGGTCCTTCTGGTGGAAGGGCACTCCGTTGACCCACATCAGCCACGTGCGCCACTGGCCGGAGGCGGACGCGCCCGCGATCAGCCCCACCAGGGAGGTGATGGCCAGCAGCAGCCACCTCTTGTAGGGCGCGATGCCCATCCGGTACCGGTCGAGGTTCTGCTGCTCCATCGACATGGCGCTCAGTGGCGGGCGCAGCCGGTGCGCCAGCCAGATGTTCACTCCGACCGCGGCCGCCATGAGCAGGCCGAAGACGAAGAAGAGCCCGATCTTGGTCGACAGGGTGGTCGTGAAGACGGACGAGTACTTGACCGACCGATACCAGAGCCAGTCCGTCCAGAACCCCGCGAACATGACGAACGCCATGGCCAGTACGGCCAGGACGCCCAGCGTCATGAGCAGGGTCCGGACCCGCCGGGACGGTCGGCCGACTCTGATCCGCGGCCCCGTCGGGCCTCCGCCGCGGTCCGGCATCTGGAAAGCCAAGGTGCGCACCTCGAAGTTCGCTGTTGATCCGTCAGGCCCCCGTGATCGCGGACCATCCGTCAGGCTCGGTGATCGTGGAGCCTCACCTATGCAACTTACTCACGCTTTACTCGGTTCCCGGTTCGGGGTACTTCCGAGGCAGGATTGTGACCATGTCCAACACTCCCATGGCAGCGAGCCCGCTCACGCGGGCCGTACTCGAGATCGACGAGTACGCCTCCACTCTCGGCTGGGACCAGCCCGCCCGCCTTTTCGCCCTCGTAGACACCGCGCGTCTGCGGACCCAGGAACCCGGCCTCGCGGCCCAGCTCGGTCTGCAGGACGAGCCCGAGACCACCGGTCTCACCCCCGTGGAGCAGGACGAGATCCCTGCAGACACGCCGCTGGACAAGTTCCTCGGCACCATCGCCTGGCCGGACGCCGTGGTCGGCTGCGCGCTCACCGTGGAACGGCTGATGCTGCCGCCGTCCGCGGAGGCCTCGATTCCCGAGGGTCTCGGCGAGAAGCAGCTCGCGAAGTGGGTCGCCAGCCACCCCGACCGCCAGGAGGTGCGCATGACGGTCGGCGTGCTGCGCGACGGGGCCCGCGACTCGGCGGTCAGGCTGCGCGAGAAGGACACGCCGACGGAGGTGCTCACCGGCTCGGGCCTGGTGCCGGGCCTGGCCGAGGCACTGTCGGCGACGTTCGCCGACTGAGGTCCTCGCATACGTCGTTGGGGGCGCCCCGGGTTTTCGGGGCCCCCCCAACGACGTACGGCACAGGCGGTTGTCAGCCCTTGGTGGTGCACTTCGGCAGGTCGGAGGTCTTGCCGCTGCTGATGTTCTTCAGGGCGCTCAGCGCGTCGTCGATGGTGTGCACCTTGACGAGCGTGAGGCCGCCGGGGGTGTCCTTGGCGGCGGCCGCGCAGTTCTCCTTGGGCGTCAGGAAGTACTGGGCGCCCTTCTCGCGGGCGCCGACGGTCTTCATCTCGATGCCGCCGATCGGGCCGACCGTGCCGTCGTCGTCGATGGTTCCGGTGCCGGCCACGAACTTGCCGCCGGTGAGGTTGCCGGGGGTGAGCTTGTCGACGATGCCCAGCGCGAACATCAGGCCCGCACTGGGGCCACCGACGTCGGCGAGCTTGATGTCGATGGTGAACGGGAACGTGTGGTCGGTTCCGGCCGAGATCCCGACGATGGCACGGCTCACGCCTTCGTCGTCGGACTTCGCGGTGGTGATCGTCACGTCCTGCGTCCCGGTCGCCGTCTTGTTCTCCTTCTCGGCGGCGGCCTGCTCCTTGGCGGGCACGATCGTGAAGGTGACCTTCTCGCCGGGCTCGTGCTTGGTGACGAGCTTCGCGACGTCGTCGGGCGCCTTCACCTTCGTACCGTCGACGGCCTTGATCACGTCACCGGCGTGCAGCTTGCCCTCGGCCGGCGTGTCCTTGACGACGGTGGAGACGATCACCCAGGACTTCACCGGGATGTCCAGCTCCTTCAGGGCCGCGACCTTGGCGCTCTCCTGGGACTGGCTGAACTCCTCGGCGTTCTCCTGCGTCGACTGCTCCTCCGTCTTGCCGTCGGGGTAGAGCGTGTCGTGCGGGACCACCTTGTTGTCGTGCGCCAGCCAGCCGTACACGGCCTCTACGAGGTTCATCTTGTAGTCGGCGCTGGTGACCCTGACCGTCGTCATGTTCAGGTGCCCGGTCGTGGGATAGATCTTGTGGCCGGTGATCTGCAGCACCGGCTCACCGCCGTGCTCGCCCAGCGTGTTCACCGTCGGCCCCGGAGACATCTCCGCATAGGGCACTTTGATGAACACTCCCGCGCACAGGAGTGCGATCAGGATCAAGGTGGAGGCGAGCATCGTCGCGGTGCGGCGTGGCATGCCACGACAGTACGGGACCTTGCTGAGGGCGTACCGCCGGGGCCGTCCGTACGAGCGGGCGGACGAAGGCCTGTCCGTCGGATCAGGCCCTGGGTGCGACCGGGCTCAGGTGCCCGAGCCGGACTTCTCCATGGCCTCGCGGAAGCGTGTGTAGCCCGCGAGCTCGGTGCCGTCTCCCGCGGTCCTGCGATTCCGGCTGACCCAACTGCCCCACAGACCGGCGCCGATCGCCGCCACCAGCGGAATGAGCAACCAGGCGAGAGCCGCCATGCCGACCTCCCAACCCCGTGCGCGACCGCAACTGACTGATCAGCAGATTAACCATCCGCTGTGTCAACGCTCACGCCAGGGGGGCGGTTACGCAACCGGACGCCCGGCGCGGCGGCTCAGCAGCCCCCTAAGCGCCGACCCACTCCTGCGTGCCGTCGGAGAACTGCTGGTGCTTCCAGATCGGCACTTCGTGCTTGAGGTCGTCGATCAGTCTGCGGCAGGCCTCGAAGGCCTCGCCGCGGTGCGGGCACGACACGGCGACGACGACGGCGAGGTCACCCACACCGAGGTCACCGACCCGGTGGACGGCAGCGAGCGCCCGGACCGGGTACTCGGCGCACACCTTCTCGGCGATCCGCCGCATCTCCGCCTCGGCACTGGGGTGGCACGAATACCCCAGCGCGTCGACGTCCGCGCCCTCGTCGTGATTGCGCACGGTCCCCACGAACAGCGCCGTCCCGCCGGCCGCGTCGTCCCCGACGGCCCGGAAGACCTCGTCCAGGGACAGCGGTTCCTCGCGAATCGCCAGCAGCCGGATGGGATCCTGTGCCGCGCGCTCACCGGGATGGTCGTTGATGGGTGCCATACCCCCATCGTGCCCCACACCAAGGACACCGAGAAATAGAGCTTTCACCCGGCACGCGCGCGTGGTCGTTTGGAGCGTCCTACAGATCGAGCGTTCCGCAGACGGCAGGTCGAGCGTCCTGCAGAAGTTCCCCGGCTCAGATGCGCCGTCGGGCCTTCCGCACCCGCCGGACCACCGCAGCCGTACCGAGCAGCGCGACTGTCGCTCCCGCGGCGCCCGCCGCCGTCGCGTCCTTGCGCCCCAGCCGTCGCCCGGCCACGGTGTGCCGCCCGGCGACCTCCTCGAGCAGCTCCGCGAGGACCTCCTCGTTGGTCCACTGCGGCCGCCACCCGGCGTCGTGCAGCCGGCTCCCGCTGACCACCCAGGGGTACATCGTGTACGCCAGGTCCCCGGCCGGGGACGGAGTGAGCCCGATCCGGTGGAGCCGGGCGGCCGCGCCGAGAGCCACGGCCGACGGCAGTTCCATCCGCCGGATCCCGCTGAGCTCCTCGACCTCCTCCTGCTCGAGCCACCCGTCGCAGCCGACGGCGAGTTCCCCGTCGACCTTCTCCAGGACGGCGTACTCCAGAGCGCTGCACAGGTCCTCGACGTGGCAGAACTGCCAGGCGGGCCGCGACCCGGCGACCACGAGCAGCCGGGGCGACTCGAAGTACCTGGTCAGAGCCGTGTCGGTGCCGCCGACGAGGACGCCGGGCCGTACGACGGTGACGTTGAGTCCCGGGTGGGCGCGCGGGGCCCGCCGGGCGAGCCGCTCGATCTCCAGGAGGTCGCCCACGCCCGTGGCCTCGGCGGTCGCCCGCAGTTCGGCGTCCTCGGAGAGGGGCAGTTCGTTGTCCGGCAGCGCTCCGTAGACCATCGCGGAGGTGCACAGGACGACACGGTGGACGCCGGCCGCGGCGGCGGCCGTGAGCACGGTCTGCGTCCCCCGGACGTTGTACGCCGTCCGGGCGGCCGCGTCGGTCTCCAGATCGAGGTCGAGGGCCAGGTGCACCACGACGTCCGCCCCGCGCAGTTTCTCCGCGATCGCCGGGTCGCGGACGTCCAGGATGTGCCACTGGGCGCTCGCGCACTCGCCGCGCCGCTCGTCGATGGCGATGACCTGCTTGATCTCCTCACTGGCGGCGAGCCGCTCGGTGAGCAGGGCGCCCACGCCGGACGCGGCGCCGGTGACCGCGACGACGGGCCCGCGCGGCGCGGGACTGGTTGCGAGGTTTCGCGCTGCGCGAACCTGTGGATCTGGGGAACTCACCGGGCGTCTCCAGCGGTTGTCTTCAGTAACGGACGCGCGTGACGCGTACGTACCAGGTGGCATCCATCCTGCCGCAGGCCAGGAGTCGGCGGGGCACCGAGGCCCGAACGGGCGCCGCGGTGTCTACGCTGGGTGGTGTTGTCGGGCAGCCGCCGTCGGAAAGTACCGGCGGCCTTACCAGCCGAGGAATCCCGTGAGTGACACCCCATTCGGATTCGGCCTTCCGCCGGAGGAGCCGGAGAACGGCGACGAGGGCAAGAAGAAGGACCAGCAGAGCGGTGGTGGTCAGGGACCGTTCGGTTTCGGGTCGCCCGGAGCCGGCGGCCCAGGCGCCGACAATCCGCTCGCAGCCATGTTCGGTTCCCTGAACCCGGGCGACCTGGGCGCCGCGTTCCAGCAACTGGGCCAGATGCTCTCGTACGAGGGCGGCCCGGTGAACTGGGACATGGCCAAGCAGATCGCCCGCCAGACGGTCTCCCAGGGCACCTCCGACGGCACCAAGGACGCGAGCGTCGGCCCCGCCGAGCGCTCCGCGGTCGAGGAGGCCGTGCGCCTGGCCGACCTGTGGCTGGACGACGCGACGTCGCTGCCGTCCGGCTCCGGTTCCGCCGTGGCCTGGAGCCGCGCGGAGTGGGTCGAGGCGACCCTGCCGGTGTGGAAGGAGCTCGTCGACCCGGTCGCCGAGCGGGTCGGCGCGGCCATGGGCGACGTCCTGCCGGAGGAGATGCAGGCCATGGCGGGCCCGCTGATCGGCATGATGCGCTCCATGGGCGGCGCCATGTTCGGTACGCAGATCGGACAGGCCGTGGGCGTGCTCGCGGGCGAGGTCGTCGGATCGAGCGACATCGGCCTGCCGCTCGGCCCGGCCGGCAAGGCGGCCCTGCTGCCGCTGAACGTCGAGTCGTTCGGCAAGGACCTGAGCGTCCCCCAGGAGGAGGTGCGGCTGTATCTCGCCCTGCGCGAGGCCGCCCACCAGCGTCTCTTCGCGCACGTACCGTGGCTGCGCTCGCACCTGTTCGGTGCGGTCGAGGGGTACGCGCGCGGGATCAAGGTCGACACGGCCAAGCTGGAGGACGTGGTCGGCCAGCTCGACCCGTCCAATCCCGAGCAGCTGCAGGACGCCTTGCAGCAGGGCATGTTCCAGCCGGAGGACACGCCGGAGCAGAAGGCCGCCCTGGCTCGCCTGGAGACGGCTCTCGCCCTGGTGGAGGGCTGGGTGGACGCGGTGGTGCACTCCGCCGCCAAGCCGCGCCTGTCGTCCGCCGACGCGCTGCGCGAGACGCTGCGCCGCCGCCGTGCCACGGGCGGTCCCGCTGAGCAGACGTTCGCCACGCTGATCGGCCTGGAGCTGCGCCCGCGCCGGCTGCGGGACGCCTCGCGGCTGTGGGCCTCGCTCACGGACGCGCGCGGTGTGGACGGCCGCGACGGTCTGTGGGCCCACCCGGACATGCTGCCGACCGCGTCCGACCTGGACGACCCGGACGGCTTCGTGCACCACGAGCAGCTGGACTTCTCCGAGCTCGACAAGATGCTCGGCGAGGCCGCGGGCGGCTCCGGAGAGAAGCCGAACCTGACGAAGGACGACACCCCGACGGACGACACCCCGAAGGACGACGACAAGGGCAACGGCACCGAGTGAGTCTGCACGACGACGCGGTCCTCGTACTGAAGAGCTACGAGGACCAGGAGGAGCTGCGCCAGACCTACCTGGACCATCTGGCCGTACATTCCGACGGAATGTGGAAGGCCTGCCGGGACGGGCACATCACGGCGAGCGCCCTGGTGATCGACCCGGAGCACGGGCGCGTGCTGCTGACCCTTCACAAGAAGCTCCGGATGTGGCTCCAGATGGGCGGTCACTGCGAGCCGGTCGACGAGACGCTGGCGGCGGCCGCCCTGCGCGAGGGCACCGAGGAGTCGGGCATCGCCGGGCTGATCCTGCTGCCCGGCGGTCCAGTGCGCCTGGACCGGCATCACACCCCGTGTGCCTGGCATCTCGATGTGCAGTACGCGGCCCTCGCCCCGGCCGGGGCCGTGGCGGCGATCAGCGACGAGTCCCTGGACCTGCGCTGGTTCGCGTACGACGAGGTGGCGGGCGTCGCCGACGAGTCGGTCGTACGTCTGGTGGAGGCCACGCGCGCGAGGCTTTGAGATCCAGGAATGCGTAACAGGAATGCGTAAGGGGCGACCGCTACTGCGGTCGCCCCTTACGTCTGCCTTCCGGACGGGCCCCGGTCAGCCCCAGACGTTGCCCTGGTTCTGCGCGTGCGCGCCCTGCTGGCCCACGCCGTACTGGGCGCGCAGTCCCTGGCCGATCACCGCGTTCTGCGGCGGCAGCATCTCGCTGGGCTGGACGAGTGCGAAGCCGCTGCCCATGAAGCTCAGCTCCCAGCCCTCGCCGGTGTTGCCGCGACGCCGGAACACGCCCGAGGAGTGCGTCTGGGCCTGCATCTGCACCCGCAGACTCGTGGACCAGGCGACGATCGCGTCGGCGTCGCAGTTGACGTACTTGTCGGGCGTCACCTGCATCATCAGCGGCATCCCGGAGGTCATCAGCGCGACCTTGCCCCGGCCCGTGATGTTGAGCTGGTACTTGCCGGAGCCGGAGATGCCGTACTGGCTGTCCACGGCGATGACCTCGTGGTGCAGGCCGGAGTCCATCGCCAGCACGTAGCTGCTGTCGACGGTCAGTCCGTCCTGGTCCACGTCGACCAGGTGCACGTGCTGGGCGAGGTTGGCCAGGTAGACCGTGCCCTGCCCGTGGCAGCGCATGAGGTCCAGGCCCTCGCCCGTGTACGCACGCGCGCGGTGCTGGCTGTTGTTCTGGTACTCGGCGTCGAACTCGACGAGACCCTGGTACGCGACCATCGTGCCCTTGCGGGCGAGGATGTCGTCGTGACCCTCCAGGACGACGCGCAGCATCTGCGAGTTCTGCAGGCTGTAGCGCTCCTGGGTCTGGAGGTCGTTGTAGCCGAAAAGCGGGCTCTGCATGGTGTGTCGCTCCCCCTCAGCCCCGGACTCGGAGGCGGTCGGTGCTGTCCTCGCTGGGCTGGACGACGACGATGCCCTGCCCGGAGAACGCCATCTGGTACGCCTCGCCGCTGCCGCGGCCGATCAGCGACTGCGCCTTGAAGCTGCGCTTGCCCTTGACCTTGAGGTTCGGCGACCAGGCGACGAGCGCGTCCGGGTCGACGTACGTCTCGTCCTCACCACCGCCGCAGTCGACGACGATCGGCTTGCCCCGGGAGGTCAGCGCGACCCATCCCTGGCCGGAGATCTTCGTGTTCCACAGGCCCTGTCCGGCGAACTTGGCCAGTCCCTTGACCCGTTCGACGCCCCACTGGAGGTGTGCGTCGAAGGCGAGCAGGTTGGTGGCGTTGACGGAGATCGCGTCGCCGTTCAGGTTGATCACGACGACGTTCGCGCCGTAGTCGGCGAGATAGAGCAGCCCGTCGCCGGAGGCCTTCATGAGGGGTGCGCCCTCACCGGTGATCCAGTCCCGCGCGATCTGGCGTACGGCGGGCGGGTTGGGCTCGTACTGGACGAACCCTTCGTAGGCGACCATCGAGCCCACGCGCGCGAGGAGGTCGTTTCCGGTCTGCATGGCGACCTTCAGCATGTGGTTGCCGTGGTTCTCCATGCGGGCGGTGACGGGTGCCGGGGCGAAGCCCGCGAGCGGCTGGTTCATGACGGGCTCCCTCAGATCTCGTACGGCTGGACGACGATGAAATTGCCGGGCGCGCCGCGGAACTGGAGGTTCACGCTCTCCCCCGTGTCACCGGGGTAGGCGTTGCGCCGCATCCGCACCTGGCTGGAGACGACCACCTGGGCGGCCGCGGACCAGGCGACGACGGACTGGCAGTCGGCGAACGTCGTCGGCGTGACGGGCAGCACCACGGGAGCGCCGTGCGTCTTCACGACGACTGTGCCGGTGCCCTGGAACTGCATCGTGAACAGCGCGCCCCCGGGGATGCCGTGCCCTTCGATCCGGCGCACCTCGTACTGAAGCGACTCGTCGAAGGCGAGGACGTTCTCGGCGGAGACACAGATGGCGTCGCCCTGGAGCTCGATGGGGTGCAGCATCGAGGAGTTCTCGGCGAGGAACACCTGACCCTGGCCGGTGCAGCGCATCAGCTGCATCTCCTGGCCGGTCGCGTTGCCCACGATCCGGCCGGCGAACCCGGCGCCCTTGTAGCTGAAGTCGACCTTGCCCTGGTAGAGCACCATGCTGCCCTGGCGGGCCAGCGCGGGCTGGCCTCCGATGCCGAGGTCGACACGGATCAGCTTCTTGTTCTGCTGGGTCCAGCGCTGGCCGGTGGGCGTCTCCTTGAATGCCTGCAGCGCCGCGGCGACACCGGCGCCGGCCTGCGGGACGCCCTGGGGCGCTCCGTGCGGGGCGGGGGCACCGGCCTGGCCGGGGAACTGCCCGGGGACCTGACCGTAGGCGGGCTGCTGCCCGTAGCCGGGCGGCGCACTCGGCGGCTGCTGGCCGTAGCCGGGCGGCGCACTCGGGGCCTGCTGGCCGTAGCCGGGCGGCGGGGGCGGGGTCTGACCGGGCGGCTGCCCGTACCCGGGCGGCGGTCCGGGCTGCCCGACGGGCTGGCCGTACGGCGCGGGAGCGGGGGCAGGCGGGTGCACGGTGCCACCGCCCGGCGGGGCCAGGGGCGCGATGATGGTCGGCGCGGCGTGCACCGGGGGCGCGGGCGCCGGGGCCGGAGCGGGGGGCGCAGTCGCTCCCGGCGGCGGGGCGAAGCCCTGCGGGGCGGGCGCCGGAGCCGGTGCGGGCGCGCCGAACGCGGGGGGCGCGGTGGCCTGGGCCGGCGGGGCGAAGGACGGAGCGGCACCGGCCTGCGGCTGCTGCGCGGCGGGCTCCTCCTCGGCGACCTCGCCGCCGAAGTTCTTCAGCAGCGCGTCGAGTCCGCCGTCGAAGCCCTGTCCCACGGCGGCGAACCGCCAGACGTCCTTCAGGTAGAAGTCGCCCAGCATCACGGCACGTTCCGTGGAGAATTCGGCGCCGCTGAACGAGTACCGCGCCACCTCCTCGCCGCCCGCGACGATCCGGAGATATCCGGGGGCGATCTGCGACATCTGTCCGGCGCCGTCGATCGTCGCCGTGAACGACAGTTTCTGGATCTGCTGCGGGATCCGGTCCAGCGTGACCCGGAAGGACTCCGCGTCACCGGCCTGCGCACCGAGCAGCTGAACGGACCCCTCGGGGGATTTCGGCTGGTTGAAGAAGATGAAGTAGCGGTCGTCCGAGAGCCGTTCGTCGGCGTCCAGACCGAAGCAACTGATGTCGAAGGTCAGCCCGGGGCCGGTGATCTGCACACCTACGTACAGATCGGTGCCCGAGGTGAGGTCACTGATCTTGGCCTTGTGGCCGCGTTGGAATTCCCTGGCCATGCGTAACGACCGTCCCCCATCCCGAAAGCGAGTGCGTCGCGTCAGGCTAACGGCAAAGTCTGGGAGTGGACCAAGCCGGTACAGACCCGGTACACAATCCCCCCTCGGCGGGAGGCGCGGGCCGCTCCTACTCGTCGCGCGCGGCCGGCAGATGAGGCAGCCGGTCGGCGGCAACCACCCCTTCGAGGTAGCCGCGAGCACGCTCCGTACGCGGATACGCCTCCAGCAGCCTCCAGAAGCGTGGCCCGTGTCCCGGTACGAGCAGGTGCGCGAGTTCGTGGACGAGGACGTAGTCGACGACGTACTCGGGCATGCCCTGCAACCGGTGCGACAGACGGATGCTGCCCTCGGACGGGGTGCACGAGCCCCAGCGCGTGTTCTGATTGGTCACCCAGCGCACGGACGTCGGCCGGGCGCGGCCGTCGAAGTACTGCTCCGACAGACGCCCGGCCCGCTCGGACAGCTCGGCGTCACCGAGCAGCCGTTTGCTCTCCTGGGCGGCCAGCTTGTCGAGCATGACGGTGACCCAGCGCTGTTCCTCCGCCTCGGACATCCGGGCGGGGATGAGCACGACGGTGCGATCGCCCTCGCGGTACGCGGAGACGGTGCGACGCCGTCGCGCACTCCTGCGAACCTCGATCGCGCTCGCCCCCGAGCCGCTTGGCGGCAGGCTCGTCGTGCTGCGCTGTGGTTTTCCGGCGCGGTGCAGTGGGTCGGCGGGCACGCCCCGACGTTACCCGCTGCACATGCGGGAAGTCCCGTCCCCGGGACGGTTCGGTGCCGATCCGCACCCCGTGCGCTTGATTTGTACGACGAACACCACCACCTGTGGACAACTTTCGGCACCCGACGACCGATCCGGGCATGCTGGCATCCGGTCGGCGGAGCAGCACTCACATCCACCGACACACGGGGAAGCTCTGAGCACGACGGGGGTCGGTCATGCATCCGATGGTCAAGCCCGCGCTGCGGCGCGGCTGGCGGGATCTCAACACCGTGCAGTTCGGGATGGCACCGGCGCACGCGATGGTGCTGGGCCCGATGGACACGGCGACGGGCAGTTTCCTCGCCCTGCTCGACGGAACCCGAGGGCTGCCGCTCCTGCGGGACGAAGGGCGCCGGATGGGGCTGCCCGACGGTCATGTCGACGGGCTGATCGACCGGCTGGCCCGCTCCGGTCTGCTCGACGACGCGACAGGAGGCGGCCCGGCCGCGGACGCCCTGCGCGCCAGGAAAGCGGTTCTGGACCGGCTGCGCCCCGACCTCGCGTCGCTCTCCCTGGTCGCCCCCGAGCCGGGCGCCGGCCTCAAGCACCTGGCGGCGCGCCGCTCACTGCGCGTGCAGGTACGGGGCGCGGGCCGGGTGGGTGTGGTCCTGGCCGCACTGCTGGCGGGCGCGGGCGTGGGCGAGGTCGATGTGCGCGACAACGGTCGCGTCGAGCCGTGGGATGTCGCTCCGGGCGGACTGCCCGCGGACTCGGTCGGCGAGCGCCGGGAGGAGGCCGCGCGACGTGCGGTGCGGCGGGCGGCGCCGGATCGGCCACCGCGGCAGGGCCGGGCACGGAAGTCCCCGGGCGGACCGGCACAGGTGGCACCCGGACGCGGGGCGCGATTCGCGGAGAAGAGACGAGACCCGCTGTCGCCGGACCCCGCCGATCCGGCCTCCGGCCCGCCACTGGAACCGGAAATGGAACTGGCGCAGGCGCAGGCACTGGAGCCGACGCAGGAACTCGGGTGGTCACTGGTCATCCTCGCCCCGCGAGACGACCTTGCCGTCCACGCCCCCGACCCGGCCGCCGCCGAGTCCCTGATCACCTCGGGCACACCCCATCTCTATGCGGGCGTCGCGGAGGGGACGGGGGTCGTAGGTCCCCTGGTCCTGCCCGGTGACACGGCCTGCGCGGGCTGCCTGGAGCAGGAACGCGTCGACCGTGATCCCACCTGGCCGCGGCTGGTCGCCCAATGGCGTTCCGGGCGACCACGCCACGTACCGGCGTGCGACCTCGCGCTGGCGGCCGGTGTCGCGGGCCTGGCCGCCGGGCATGCGCTGGCCTTCCTGGACGGCGCGTTGCCATCCAGCGCGGGAGCACGCTGGCAGGCGTCGGTGCCCGGATTCGACTGGCATCCGCGACCGGTCTGGCCCCATCCCGCATGCCTGTGCGGAGCGATGGAGAAAGGTAAGGGGGATCACACCTCGGAGGATGGGGAGCCGCACGAGACAATGGCCGGGCAACAGCCGTACGCGGCACGGCTGTCCGGTACTTGGAGGGCGCATGTCTGATCTTCCCCGGAAGGCGGTCACCCGAACCGCCAAGCTCGCCGCGCTACCGCTCGGCTTCGCCGGGCGGGCAACCTGGGGACTCGGCAAGAGAATCGGCGGGAAGTCCGCGGAGATCGTGGGCCGTGAACTCCAGCAGCGCACGGCGGAGCAGCTCTTCAAGGTGCTCGGCGAGCTCAAAGGCGGTGCGATGAAGTTCGGACAGGCACTGTCCGTCTTCGAGTCGGCGCTGCCCGAGGAGGTCGCGGGACCTTATCGGGCAGCCCTGACGAAGCTCCAGGAGGCAGCGCCTCCGATGCCGACACGCACCGTGCACTCCGTACTGGAGCAGCGGCTCGGGGCGGACTGGGCCGAGCTGTTCGTGGAGTTCCAGGACAAGCCGTCGGCGGCGGCCTCGATCGGCCAGGTGCACCGGGCGGTGTGGCACGACGGCCGCGATGTCGCGGTCAAGGTGCAATACCCCGGCGCGGGCGAGGCCCTGCTGTCCGACCTGAACCAGCTGAGCCGGTTCGCCAGACTCCTCGGCCCTCTGATCCCGGGCATGGACATCAAGCCGCTCATCGCGGAACTGCGCGACCGGGTCTCCGAGGAGCTCGACTACGGGCTGGAGGCCCAGGCCCAGAAAACACACGCGGAGGAGTTCGAAGGCGACCCGGATGTGCTGGTCCCTGCGGTGGTCCACCAGTGCGACCAGGTCCTGGTGACCGAGTGGATCGACGGGATACCCCTGTCGGAAGTGATCGCCGACGGCAGTCAGGAACAGCGCGACCGAGCGGGACAGCTGCTGGCCCGGTTCCTCTTCTCGGGCCCCGCGCGCACCGGTCTCCTGCACGCCGACCCGCACCCGGGCAACTTCCGGCTGCTGCCCGACGAGAAGGGGGGTTGGCGTCTGGGCGTCCTCGACTTCGGCACGGTCGACCGTCTTCCGGGCGGTCTGCCCACCACGATCGGTGACTCCCTGCGCATGACGCTCGAAGGCGAAGCCGAGGCAGTCTATGAACTGCTCTGCGAGGAGGGCTTCGTCAAGGAGTCCATAGCCCTCGACCCCGACGCGGTCCTGGACTACCTCCTGCCGATCATCGAACCGGCCCTGGCCGACGACTTCACCTTCACCCGCGGCTGGATGCGCAGCCAGGCCGCCCGAATCGCCGACCCCCGCTCTCCCGCCCACCAGCTGGGCAAGCGGCTCAACCTGCCCCCGGCGTACCTCCTGATACACCGTGTGACCTTGAGCACCATCGGCGTCCTGTGCCAGCTGGGCGCGACGGTTCGCCTGCGCGACGAACTGGAGGAGTGGCTGCCGGGCTTCCTGCCGGAAGAGGAGCCGGCCGCGGAGGCGTGAGATCGGGGGGTCTGTCGGCGTGGGGTGGGGGGCTGTCTGGGAGGGGCGAAGGGGGAGGGGGCGGGGGCGGGGGGGGAGGCCCCCACCAGAGGTCCTCGCCAGACGAATCCGCCCTTACCACCACGCCGAATCCAGCCGCCCCTCAATCGCCCTGAGATTGGCGCGCGCGCAGCTGTCGCACAGGTACTGGCGGGTGCCGTTCTCGATGGAGCAGGTCCAGGTCGGCTCAGGGCCCTCGGCCTGGGTGCCGCAATGGGCGCACACGAGGGGCTGGGCTTCCTCGGCGGCGTCGGGCCGCGGCCGAGCGCCGGTGTTGTCACTGTCCCCGGGAAGACTCGTCACTCGGCGACGATATCGCCGAGGTCGGGGGTTGTGGGGGTACAACGCACCGCGGGGGCAGGTCCGTTCGGACCTGCCCCGCGGGGAATCACTGTCTGCGACTACTGCCTGCGGCTGTCGTCGGTCACTGCATGACGGCCATGGCCAGCGCGCGGCGGGCGCGCATCGAGGCGCGCTCGGCACGACGCTGCATCCGGCGGGCGGTCGCCAGGCGCAGGGCCCGGCGTTCGCTCTCGGCTTCGTGCAGTCGCTCGTGCATATGCGCACGAGCCAGGGCTTCTGGGATGAGTTGCATCTCGCGGGTCCTGTTCTGACGCGAGTCGTTCGCGCCGGTGGTGGTGAAGTCTGGGGTCGCGGAGCCTGCGGGCTCGCTCGTGGACGGCTTCATCGGGGCCTGCTTCTTGGGGTCGCGCGTCAGGGGGTGGTCGATCGTTCCTCGGATGTTCATGCCGCAACCGGGTTCTTGCGCGGGCGGCCACGCGGCCGCTTGCGGGCGACAACGACACCCTGGACGAAGAGCTCGCCACCCCAGACGCCCCAGGGCTCGCGCCGCTCCTTGGCGCCGGCGAGGCAGGCCTCCATCAGCGGGCAGGTGCGGCAGAGGGACTTGGCGTACTCGACGTCGGCCGGGGACTCGGCGAAGAAGACCTCCGGGTCGTACGAGCGGCAGGGGACGGGTACGCCGAGGTTCTCGATGGCGTCGTCGAGCGCGGTGAGCGCAGTGAGCGGGATCAAGGTGGAGTCCTCCGTGAGGCCGGGCGGGGGGATCGTTTCGGAAGGCGGTACGGACGGGGCGTGCGCTTCGAGTTGCACGGTTGGTCTTCCTCGTCTGGTCGTTCCGGCCGGGTGGGCCGGTTGGCGGCTGGTACCGGGTTCTTTTCTTGTCCCGAGGCCCCTTCGCTCTGCCGTCCCCGGTCGGGGACAAACAGAAGGGCCGCGGATCCCGGGTGGGGTTCCGCGGCCCTGAAGGCGCCGGCCTGATCGAAGATCAGGCTGGATCACTCCAGGGTTCAGGCCCACGGAAGGCCCACATCGTGTGGTGCTGCGTCGTCTGCTTCTTGGATCCGGCACCGGCTGCGGCAAAGGCATAGGCCTCTGCGACTACTGCTGCTTCCAGTGCCTGGGTCGGTCGCTCATTGCGCTCACGGACGGGAAGACCCGCGGGAGACACGGAGGACGCCGGACGGACGGCAGGAATGCCGGACAGACCGGTGCCCAGGTTCGAGACGCCGAGCAGGCACGTGGAGACGACCGAGCGATCGGTCATTTTGGTGGTGCTGATGGAGCTGCGGTTGATGCTGATCACTGGAATCGCCTCCTCTCGGCGTCTAGGGGGACCGGTGCGAGCCGGTCCGACGGCTATTAAGTACAGCACGGAACCGGGGCCTTGGAGAAGGCCTCCGTTCGCGTGCTAAGAACCTATGGGGATTGCTGGGGCATGCGCAAACTATTTTTTCGACGAGTTTGTATCAGTCATCTTCGCCGTCCCCCTCAAGCTCTTGACCTGCGCAGATGGCCAGGACGTCGGCTCCGAAGCGGTTGAGCTTGCGTACGCCGACGCCGGGGATCCGCGCCAGTTCGCCCTCGTCGTCGGGCACGGTCTCGGCGATCGCCATCAGGGTCTTGTCGGTGAAGACGCAGAACGCGGGCTGTCCGCTGCGTTGCGCCTGTACCGCTCGCCACTCCCGCAGCCGCTCGTAGAGGCCCTCGTCCATGTCGGAGGGGCAGTCCTCGCAGCGCATCAGTTTCATCTCAGCGGCCCCGTTCAGCGTGCGGCCGCAGACTCGGCAGCGGGCCGGGGTCCTGCTGGTGCGTCGCACGGCGGCGCCGCCGCTGCTTCCGGTGCCGCGTTCGATGCCTCCCGCGCCGCCCGTGCCGCTGCGGCCCGCGGTGGTGGCGGAGCCGGGGCGCAGGCCGTCGAGGAACCGGCTGGGGCGGCGGTTGGGGCGGCCGCCGGGTGAGCGGGAGAGCGACCAGGAGACGAAGAGGCGTTCTCTGGCGCGGGTGACGCCGACGTAGAGGAGGCGGCGCTCTTCCTCGACCTGCTCGTCCGTTTTCGCGTAGGTGATCGGCATCATGCCCTCGGCGACGCCGACGAGGAAGACGGCGTCCCATTCCAGGCCCTTGGCGGAGTGGAGGGAGGCGAGGGTGACGCCCTGGACGGTCGGGGCGTGCTGGGCGCTCGCGCGTTCGTCGAGCTCTGCCACCAGGTCGCTCAGGGTGGCGCCGGGTTTGGCCGCGGCGAAGTCCTGGGCCAGGTGCACCAGGGCGGCCAGTGATTCCCAGCGTTCTCGGACGGCGCCGGAGCCGGCGGGGGGTTCGGTGGTCCAGCCTTCGCCGGACAGGACGGCGCGGACCTGTGAGGGCAGGTCGACCACGTCGTCAAGGAGGGAGTCGTTTCCTCCGAAGCGGGCGGCGCCGCGCAGGGCGACGCCTGCCTTGCGTACCTCGGGGCGGTCGAAGAAGCGCTCGGCGCCGCGCAGCTGGTAGGGCACGCCCACGTCCGCGAGGGCTTGTTCGTAGATCTCCGACTGGGAGTTCGTACGGAAGAGGATCGCGATCTCGCCTGCGGGGACTCCGGAGGCGATGAGATCGCGAATGCGACGGGCGGCGCCTTCGGCTTCGGCGGGCTCGTCGGTGAACTCGGTGTAGCCGGGTTCGGGGCCCGCGGCGCGCTGGGAGGTCAGTTCGAGGCGGTGGTCGGCTGCCCGTCCTCGGGCCTGGGCCAGCAAACCGTTGGCGAGGTGGACGACCTGGGGGGTGGAGCGGTAGTCCCGTACGAGTTTGACGACGGTGGCCGCGGGGTGGCGGGTGCGGAAGTCGAGAAGGTGGTCGGGGGTTGCACCGGTGAACGAGTAGATGGTCTGGCTGGCGTCGCCGACGACGCAGAGGCTGTCGCGTTCGCCGAGCCACAGGTCGAGGAGGCGTTGCTGGAGGGGGCTGACGTCCTGGTACTCGTCGACCACGAAGTGCTGGTACTGGGCGCGGACCTGTTCTGCGATGTCGTGGCGGTCCTGGAGGACGGCGACGGTGAGCAGCAGGACGTCCTCGAAGTCGATGACGCCGCGGTCGCGCTTGAGGTCCTCGTACGTTCCGTAGAGCTGGGCGATCTCGGCGGGGTTGCGGGGGGTCTCGCGGCCTGCCTTGGCGGCGGCGGCCGCGTAGTCGGCGGGGATGGTCTGGGTGACCTTGGACCATTCGATCTCGGCGGTGACGTCGCGCAGCTCGCCGCGGTCGAGGCGGATGCGGCATGCCGCGGCGGCGTCGGCGACGAGTTGGATCTTTCGGTCGACGAGCCGGGGCATGCTGCCGCCGACTGCTTTCGGCCAGAAGTACTGGAGCTGGCGCAGTGCGGCGGAGTGGAAGGTGCGGGCCTGGACTCCGGCGGCGCCGAGCTGGCGGAGGCGGCCGCGCATCTCGCCGGCGGCGCGGTTGGTGAAGGTGACGGCCAGCACGCTGGAGGGCTGCAGTATTCCGGCGCGCACTCCGTAGGCGATGCGGTGGGTGATGGCGCGGGTCTTGCCCGTGCCGGCGCCTGCCAGGACGCACACCGGTCCGTGCAGGGCGGTGGCCACTTCGCGCTGCTCGGGGTCGAGCCCGTCGAGCACCGCGTCGGCCGAGTCCGGTACCTGCGGGAAGAGGGTGGAGTGCGTTGCTGATGTCACCCCGCCATGCTGCCAGGTCGTCGGAGAGGGGTGAGCCGGTTGTCCACAGGGAGGGCCTCGTGGTCGTACTAATGAGGCAGGCGCCACAGTGGGCCGTGTGATACCCCCTGCGGGAATTGCGGCTCGGTCACGTACGTTCCAGTGACTGCGAGTACGCACCCCAGCAGCAAAGGAGCGCGAGACACATGCCGGGCACTGTGACGATGTACAGCACCACGTGGTGCGGCTACTGCCGTCGGCTGAAGAGCCAGATGGACCGCGAGGGCATCACGTACGACGAGATCAACATCGAGCAGGACCCGGCGTCCGCGGCGTTCGTGGAGAAGGCGAACGGCGGAAACCAGACGGTTCCCACTGTGCTCTTCCCGGACGGTTCGACGCTCACGAACCCGTCGCTGGCGCAGGTCAAGCAGAGGATCGGCGTCTGAGCGGGTAGGTCTTCGGCCCGCTTCGGCGGCGGCCGCAGGCGAAAAGGGGCTGTTCCCGAACCGACTCGGGAACAGCCCCTTTTTCGTGTGCCCGCTCCGGGTCAGACGGTTGCGTTGCCGGGCCTGGGCAGGGGTTTGCCGTACCAGAGCTCGATGAGGCGGGCGGCGATCGAGATGCCGTAGGGGGGCAGGACCTCGCCGGATTCGAAGGCGGTGCGCAGGTCCTCGCGGGAGAACCAGCGGGCTTCGTGGATCTCCTCGCCGTCGACGTTGATCTCCGAGGAGGTGGCTCGGGCCATGAAGCCGAGCATCAGGCTGGAGGGGAAGGGCCAGGGCTGGCTGGCGACGTATTCGACCTCGCCGACGGTGACGCCTGCTTCTTCGAAGACCTCGCGGCGTACGGACTGCTCGATGCCCTCGCCGGGTTCGACGAAGCCGGCGAGGGTGGAGAAGCGGCCTTCGGGCCAGTGGACCTGGCGGCCGAGGAGGATGCGGTCGTCGTCGTCCGTCACGGCCATGATCACGGCGGGGTCGGTGCGCGGGTAGTGCTCGGCGCCGCAGGCGGGGCAGCGGCGGATGTGGCCGGCTGCGGCGATGACGGTGCGCTCGCCGCAGCGTGAGCAGAAGCGGTGCAGGCGCTGCCAGTTCTCCAGGGCGACGGCGTGCACCATGAGGCCGGTGTCGCGGGGGGACAGCAGGAGGCCTGCTTCGCGCAGTCCTGCGGGGCGCGCGGACTGGTCGATGCGTCCGGGCAGTGCGTCCTTCTGGAGTGCGAAGTAGCTCACACCGTCGTCGTCGGTGCCGAGGAAGTAGCGGTGCGCTTCGGTGAGCGGGGCCTCGAAGGAGGGGGTCATGAGGAGTTCGGTGGTGCCGTCGGCCGTCTCGTCGATGAGGACCTGGCCGCCGGAGACCACGAAGACGCGGGTCGTGGGGTGGCTCCATGCCGCCGCGAGCCAGGCCTCGTCGAGCCGGTGGTGGGCGGCGCGGTCGATGCCGCTCGGGGCGGTGAGCGAGATGGGACGGTCGGCGGTGTGGTCGGTCCAGGTGGTCACGGGTGCTTCCAACTCCCCCGGTGGAACGGTTATTTCGGCGGGCGGTTCAGCAGGGCATGCGGCGGGACGTGTGGAGTCGTACGGCGGGATGTGCGTGGCGGGGTTTCCTCAGTGTGCCTCTCGCCAGTTCTCGGCCAGGTCCGTCCACAGGTGGGCGGAGGTTTCGACGCCTTTGAGGAGCAGGTCGAGTTCGACTTTCTCGTTGGGGGCGTGCCAGCCGTCCGAGGGGACGGAGATGCCGAGGAAGAGGACGGGTGCGCCGAGGACTTCCTGCAGGTCGGCGGCGGGTCCGGAGCCGCCTTCGCGGGTGAAGAGGATCGGCTGTTCGAAGGCGCGGCCCATGGCGCGTGCGACGGACTGGAGGGCCGGGTGGTCGAGGGGGGTCAGGCAGGGGCGGGTGGCGGCGCCGAAGGTGATCTCGTGACGGATGCCCGGGGGGAGCTGTTCGGCGGCCCAGGCGCGTACGGCCTTCTCGATGTGGTCCGGGTCCTGTCCGGCGACGAGTCGGAAGGAGAGTTTCACCATGGCCGAGGACGGGATGATCGTCTTGCTGCCGGGGCCTTGGTAGCCGCCGCCGATGCCGTTGACCTCGGCGGTCGGGCGGGCCCAGATGCGTTCGAGGGTGGTGTGTCCGGCTTCGCCGTGGGTGGCGGACGACTTGGCCGTACGCAGCCACTGGGCTTCATCGAAGGGCAGTTCGGCGAAGAGTTCGCGTTCGCGGTCGGTGAGTTCGGTGATGCCTTCGTAGAAGCCGGGGACGGCCACGCGCGCGTGCTCGTCGTGGAGGGCGGCGACGAGGCGGGCGGCAGCGGTGGCCGGGTTGGGGACGGCGCCGCCGAAGGAGCCGGAGTGGATGTCCTGGTCGGGGCCGTGGAGCTGGATCTCGCATTCGGCGAGGCCGCGCATGCCGGTGCACACGGTGGGGGTGTCCTCGGACCACATGCCGGTGTCGGAGACGATCACGGCGTCGGCGGCGAGGCGCTGTGCGTGTGTTTCGACGAGGGCGCGGAAGTGCGGGGAGCCGGATTCCTCCTCGCCTTCGATGAGGAGTTTCAGGTGGACGGCGGGGGTGGTGCGTCCGGTGGCGGCGAGGTGGGCGCGCACGCCGAGTGTGTGAAAGAACACCTGGCCCTTGTCGTCGGCCGCCCCGCGCGCGTGGAGGCGGTTTCCGATGATTTCGGGCTGGAAGGGTTCGGTGTTCCAGCCGTCCTCGCGGGCGGCGGGCTGTACGTCGTGGTGTCCGTAGACGAGGACTGTGGGGGCCGCCGGGTCGTCGGAGGGCCATTCGGCGAAGACGGCGGGGGCGCCCGGTGTGGACCAGACCTCGGTGGTGGGGAATCCGGTCTCCCGCAGTTTGGCGGCGAGCCAGTCGGCGCTGCGCCGTACGTCCGCGGCGTGGTCGGGCTGGGCGGACACCGAGGGGATGCGCAGCCACTCGGCGAGGTCGTCGAGGAATGCGGTGCGGTGGTCCTGGATGTATGTGCGGACGGTGCTGACGGCGCTGTCAACGGGCTTGCTCATGCTCACGAGCCTATCCGCCCGCCGGGGCACGTTGGTCCGGTGGTTCCCCGGGGGTCTCTTCGCGGGGGCCTTCCAGGAGCAGTCGTTCCAGTGCGGCCCGGTCGGGGAGGTCGTGCGGGCGGTCCACGTCGCCGCTGCGGACGTACAGGAATGCGGCTTTGACGGACTCCGGCGGCACTCCCTGCTGTTCGGCCCAGGCGAGCCGGTAGAGGGCGAGCTGGAGGGGGTCCGCGGTGCGGGTGCGGTTGGTCTTCCAGTCGACGATCTCGTACGTCGTGGTGTTGCCGTCGTGTTCTTTGTAGACGGCGTCGATGCGTCCGCGGACGACGCGTCCGGCGATGGCGAGCTGGAAGGGGGCTTCGACGCGGTAGGGGGTCCGGTGTGCGTAAGGGCTGCGTTCGAAGGCGTCCTTGAGGGTCTCCAGGTCGCGTTCGTCGGCGATCTCGGCTTCGCTGCCGGGGAGCTCGTCCGGTTCCAGCAGGGGCAGCCGCAGTTCTTCGAAGCGGGATTCCACCCAGGCGTGGAAGCGGGTGCCGCGGCGTGCGGCGGGCTGCGGCGGGCGTGGCATGGGGCGGGCCAGGTCCTGCGCGAAGCCGTCCGGGTCGGCGGCCAGGCGCAGTACTTGCGAGGCGGTGAGTGAGGGCGGCAGGGGTACGTCGGTGATGCTTGTGCGGGCGCGCAGGAGTTCTCCGGTGAGCGCGTCCAGGTCGCGGTCCCAGGAGGCGAGGGTGCGGGATTCCTCGGGGGGGAGGCCGGTTTCGGCGGGGTGTCGTCGGGCGTGAGGGACGGTGGGCGTGCGGGGGTGGTCGTCGGGGAGTGCTGCGCGCGCGTGGGGGGCGTGTGCGGGGCGGTCCGCGGTCCAGGTGTCCCAGTCGGAGTCGTCGTCCTCGGGGAGGCCGTTTTCGGGGACGTCGTCGGGGATGTGGTCCTCGGGGTAGCCGTCCTGGTCGAAGTGCGGCTCGTCGTGGAGGGCTTCGTTGTCGTCCGGCGGGGGTGGCCAGTCCGGGTCCTCGTAGGAGGTGGAGTCGGGGTCGGTGCCGGGGTGGGTGTCCTGGTGGGAGGCGGCGCGTTCCAGGTGGGCGAGTACGGTTTCGGCGGCTGCGCGGCGGCGGGCCAGTGCGGTGTCGTCGAGGGGGAGCGGCCAGGCGTGGTCACGGCTCGCCCGGTCAAGGGCGGGGTTCTCCTCGTCCTCGGCGGGTTCGTCCGCCCATGCCTCGATGTCGCCGTGTCCGGCGGCGCAGTGTTCGTGGAGGGCGAGCAGGAAGTCGGAGGGGCCGCGCGGGCGCTTCTGCGAGGGGCCCCACCAGTGGCCGGAGCCGAGCAGCAGGGAGCGGGGGCGGGTGAAGGTGACGTAGCCGAGGCGGAGTTCCTCGGTGTGCTGGTGGTCCTTCATGGCCTCGTGGAAGGCCTTCATGCCCTTGGCGTCCCAGGCGTCGATGTCGGGCAGTGTGGCGGCGTCCCCGCGCAGCTGGTGCGGCAGGACCTTGCCCTGGGCGGTCCACTTCTCGCGGCCCTGGGTGCTGGGGAAGGTGCCGGTGACCAGTCCGGGGACGGCGACGACGTCCCATTCCAGGCCCTTGGACTTGTGCGCGGTGAGGACCTTGACGGTGTTCTCGCCGCCGGGGAGGGCGTTGTCGAGGCCCTTCTCGTACTGCGCGGCGGTGCGCAGGAAGCCGAGGAAGGCGAGGAGGGTCGCTTCGCCGTCGCCCGCGGCGAAGGAAGCGGCGATGTCCAGGAAGTTGGAGAGGGTTTCGCGGCGGCGGGCGGCCAGGGCGTGCGGGGAGGCGGAGAGTTCCACTTCGAGGCCGGTGACGGCGAGGACCCGGTGCAGGACGTCCATCAGGGGGTCTGCGAGGGAGCGGCGCAGGTCGCGCAGTTCGGCGGCGAGGCGGGCGAAGCGCACGCGCGCGTCGGGTGAGAAGGGCAGGCCGTCGTCGTCCTTCTCGGCGTCGAGGGGCATCTCCAGGAAGGTGTCGAGGGCGTCGGCGAGCGATATCACCTCGGACGGGTCGACCCCCGCCACGGCGGCGGCGAGCCGGCGGTCCGGGTCGTCGTCGGCGCCCACGCGCGCGTGGGACACGAGCAGCCGGGCGCGGCGCCCCAGGAGGGCGAGGTCGCGGGCGCCGATGCGCCAGCGCGGGCCGGTGAGCAGGCGTACGAGGGAGGCGTTGGCGCCGGGGTCCTGGAGGACTTCGCAGACGGCGACGAGGTCGGCGACCTCGGGGAGGTGCAGCAGCCCGGAGAGGCCGACCACTTCGACGGGGATGTCCCGGGCGACGAGCGCGCCCTGGATCTCGGCGAAGTCGGTCGCGGTGCGGCACAGGACGGCGATCTCGGCGGGTGCCTTCCCGGTGCGGACGAGGTGGGCGATGGAGTCGGCGAGCCAGTCCATCTCCTCGGCGTGGGTGGGCAGCAGGGCGCAGCGGACGATGCCGTCGCGTTCGGCGCCGGGGGCGGGCCTCAGTGCGTCCACGCCCGCGTGCAGGGCGCGCAGGGGTTCCGCGAGGCCGTTGGCGAGGTCGAGGAGGCGGCCGCCGCTGCGGCGGTTCTCGCTCAGTGACTGGCGCTCGGCGTCGCTGCCGTCGGCTTTCGCGAAGTGCTCGGGGAAGTCGTCGAGGTTGGCGACGGAGGCGCCGCGCCAGCCGTAGATCGCCTGGCAGGGGTCGCCGACGGCGGTGACCGGGTGGCCCGTGCCGCCGCCGAACAGTCCGGCGAGCAGGACGCGCTGGGCGACCGAGGTGTCCTGGTACTCGTCGAGGAGGACGACGCGGAACTCGTCGCGCAGGATGGCGCCGACTTCGGGGCGGGTGTCGGCGAGGGTCGCGGAGAGGGCGATCTGGTCGCCGAAGTCGAGGAGGTCGCGCTCGCGTTTGGCGGTCCGGTAGCGGCTGACGAGTTCGGTGAGTTCGCGGCGGGCCGCGGCGGCCTCGGGGACCTTGCGCAGGTCGGGATTGGTGAGCTTGGCGTCTGCGAGGGACCGCAGCAGTTCACCGTCGTAGGCGCGCAGGTCCTCGGGTCGTACGAGGTGTTCGGCGAGTTCGGAGTCGAGTGTGAGGAGGTCGCCGACGAGGTCGGGGAAGGAGCGGGTCAGTGCCGGGTAGGGGCCCGGGGCCTCGCGCAGTACGCGGGCGGCGAGTTGATAGCGGGTGGCGTCGGCGAGCAGGCGGGAGGTGGGTTCGAGTCCGATGCGCAGGCCGTGGTCGGTCAGCAGGCGGCCCGCGAAGGCGTGGTACGTGGAGATGACCGGTTCGCCGGGCGGGTTGTCGGGGTCGATGACGTCCGGGTCGGTGACGCCCGCCCTGATGAGGGCCTTGCGGACGCGCTCGGCGAGTTCGCCCGCCGCCTTGTTGGTGAAGGTCAGGCCGAGGACCTGTTCGGGGGCGACCTGGCCGGTGCCGACCAGCCACACCACGCGGGCTGCCATCACCGTGGTCTTGCCGGATCCGGCTCCGGCCACGATCACCTGCGGGGCGGGCGGTGCGGTGATGCAGGCCGTCTGCTCCGGGGTGAACGGGATGCCGAGGAGCTCCTTGAGCTGATCGGGATCGGTGATACGGGCGGGCACGTCAGAGAGGCTAGCGGCGTGCACTGACAGCGGGGGCCACATCGGCCGTCGGGATGGGAGAACCGCAGGTCAGCACGTGTGGTGCCGTATGTCACTCGGCTACGTGCCGGGCGTGGGCGCCGCGAGGGTGTACGCCGTGTCAGTCGACGAGCCGTGTCACTCGACGACGTGGCGCCCCTCGGGTCGGGCGCTGCACGACGCCCGGAACGCGCAGTGCGTGCAGTGCTGCCCGGTGGTCGGTGAGAACCGCTCGTCGAGGACCTTGCCGGCGGCGACGGCGAGGAGGTCGCCGGCCCACTCCCCGGAGAGGGGTTCCTGGGACTGCACCTTGGGCAGGGTCTCGCCGCCGTTCTTCTTGGCGGCACCCTGGCGCAGCTGGACGAGTTCGGCGCCGCCCGGCTCCGGGCGTGCTCCGCCGAAGGCTTCGTCCACGGCGCCCTCGCGGACGGCGAGCTGGTAGACGGCGAGCTGCGGATGACGGGCGACCTCGGCGGCGCTCGGCGCCTGTTTGCCGGTTTTGAAGTCGACTACGTAGGCGCGGCCTTCGGTGTCCGTCTCGACGCGGTCCATGGAGCCGCGGATGCGTACTTCGTAGGAGCCCGCTTCGAGGGTCACGTCGAAGTCGTGTTCGCTCGCCACCGGTGTACGTCCCGGGCGGGCGCTGTTGGAGTCGACGTGCCACTTCAGGAAGCGTTCGAGCGCCACGCGCGCGTTGTCCTTCTCCTGCGCCGACTTCCACGGGGCGTCGAAGGCGAGCGCGTTCCACACGGAGTCGAGGCGCTCCATGAGGACGGCGAGGTCGGCGGGGGTGCGTCCGGAGGCGACCTCGTCGGCGAGGACGTGCACCACGTTGCCGAAGCCCTGGGCGGCGGTGGCGGGCGCGTCGGCCTTCACTTCGCGGCCCAGGAACCACTGCAGGGCGCAGGTGTTGGCGAGTTGGTCGAGGGCGCTTCCGGAGAGCACGACGGGCTCGTCGCGGTTGCGCAGCGGCACCTTGCTCTCGGTCGGCTCGTACATGCCCCACCAGCGGTAGGGGTGTGCGGAGGGGACGAGGGGGCGGCCGTCCTCGTCGGCGAGCGCGGCGAGCCGGGCCAGGCGGCGGGCGGCGGCCTCCCTGAGGGTGTCCGACACGCGGGGGTCGACGGTGGTGGCGCGCAGTTCGGCGACGAGGGCGGCGACGGACAGGGGGCGGCGCGGGCGGCCGGTGACGTCCTTGGGCTCGACGCCGAGTTCGGTGAGGAAGCGGGAGGGCTGGTCGCCGTCGTCGGCGGGGGCCTTGACCGCGGTGACGACAAGGCGTTCACGCGCGCGCGTGGCGGCGACGTAGAACAGACGGCGCTCTTCGGAGAGGAGCGCTCCGGGGGTCAGTGGTTCGGCGAGGCCGTCGCGGCCGATGCGATCGGCCTCCAGCAGGGAGCCGCGGCGGCGCAGGTCCGGCCACAGGCCCTCCTGGACGCCCGCGGTGACGACGAGGCGCCATTCCAGGCCCTTGGAGCGGTGCGCGGTCATCAGGCGTACGGCGTCGGGACGCACGGCCCTGCGGGTGAGCGTGTCGGCGGCGATGTCCTGGGCCTCGACCTCCTCCAGGAAGTTGAGGGCACCGCGGCCGCCGGTGCGCTCCTCGGCGCGGGCGGCGGTCGCGAACAGGGCGCACACCGCGTCGAGGTCCCGGTCGGCGTTGCGTCCGGCCGCGCCGCCGCGCCGGGCTGCCCGCTCCAGGCGCTGCGGCCACGGTGTGCCGTCCCACAGCTCCCACAGCGCCTCCTCGGCCGTCCCGCCGCCGGCGAGGCGCTCGCGTGCCTTGCGCAGCAGTGCGCCGAGTCGCTGGGCTCCGCGCGCGTACGCGGGATCGTGTGCGACGAGGCGTTCGGGCTCGGCGAGCGCCCGCGTGAGCAGTTCGTCGGAGGGCGGCGGAACGTGGTTGCCGGCCGCCCGCTCCTCCTCGCGCAGGGCGCGGCCCAGCCGCCGCAGGTCGGCGGCATCCATGCCCGCCAGGGGCGAGGCGAGCAGGGTGAGCGCGGTTTCGGTGTCGAGCCAGGGCTTTGCGGGGGCAGTGACTTCAGGGTCGTCGGGGTCCGACGCCTCCGAGGCGTCGGGCCCCACCGGCTCCGACTCCGGCTCCGGCTCCGGCTCCGGGGCCGCCGGTGTGTCGTCCTCCCCCGGCGATGCCTGCGTCTCCGCCTGCGCCACTGCCCGTAGCGCCGTCAGCAGCGGTGCGACCGACGGCTCATGCCTCAGCGGCAGGTCGTCGCCGTCGATGTCGAGGGGGACGCCCGCCGCCGTGAGGGCGCGGCGGACGGACGGGATCGTGCGGGCGCCGGCGCGTACCAGGACGGCCATGTCGCTCCAGGGGACGCCGTCCTCCAGGTGGGCGCGGCGCAGGATGTCCGCGATGTTGTCGAGTTCCGTGCCGGGCGTCGGGTACGTGTACACCTCGACTCGGCCGCCGTCCCGTACCGGGGCGAGTTCGCGGTGGGCGCGTACCTTCTCCGCCGGGAGGCGGGTCAGCGGCATGCGCTGGGTGAGCAGGCGGGTGGCCGTCAGGAGGGCGGCGCCCGAGCGGCGGGACGTCCTGAGGACCTCCACCGGCGCGGGTGCGCCGCCCGGGCGCGGGAACATGGCGGGGAAGTCCAGGATGCCGTTCACGTCGGCGCCCCGGAAGGCGTAGATCGACTGGTCGGGGTCGCCGAAGGCGACGAGTGTGCGTCCGCCGCCCGAGAGGGCCTGCAGCAGCCTCACCTGTGCGGGATCGGTGTCCTGGTACTCGTCCACGTAGACGGCGTCGTACTGCGCGGCCAGGCGCTCGGCGGCGCCGGGGCGGCCGGCGAGGAGCACCGCGCGGTGGACCAGTTCCGCGTAGTCGAGCACTCCTTGCAGATCGAGAACGTCCAGGTACTCGGCGAGGAAGGCCGCGGCCGCGCGCCAGTCGGGGCGGCCGATGCGGGCGGCGAAGGCGTCCAGGGCGTCCGGGCCGAGGCCCAGCTCGCGGCTGCGGGCGAGGACCGCGCGGACCTCGTCGGCGAAGCCGCGCGTGGTCAGGCAGGCGCGCAGTTCGTCCGGCCAGCGCACATGGGCGAGGCCGAGCCGCTCCAGGTCGGGCTGCCCGGCGAGCAGCTCGCGCACGGTCACGTCCTGTTCGGGGCCGGACAGCAGGCGCAGGGGTTCCACGAACAGGTCGCTGTCCTGGTGGGCGCGGACCAGGGCGTAGCAGAAGGAGTGGAAGGTGGTGGCCTGCGGGGCTCGGACGGCTCCTATGCGCAGGGCCATGCGGTCGCGCAGCTCGACGGCCGCCTTGCGGCTGAACGTCAGCACCAGGATCCGCTCGGGGTCCCCTCCGCGTGCGATCTGGGCGGCCACGGACTCGACGAGTGTGGTCGTCTTGCCGGTGCCCGGACCTGCGAGGACGAGCAGCGGGCCGCTCGTGTGGTCAACCACCGCGCGCTGCCCTGCGTCCAGACGAGGGGGGTCCACCGGGTCCGGCGGGGTACGCACCAGTCGGTATGCGCCACGGGTCCCCTGTCGCACCTGGGGGTGCGCCAGTCGCCTGGTGGAGGAAGAGGAGCTCACGTGGTTCGCCGGCCTTGGTGGTTGTGCTGGTGGGAGGGCTGCCGCGGGTGGAGGGCGGTGACCGCGGGGTGAGGGGGATGCGCGTCGTCGACGCTACGCCGGTGGGTGTCGTGGAAGGAGGGCTTCCCCTTCTTCCCTCGGGTCACGTGCGTCCCCCGCTGCTCGAACGTACGGCATGTCACGGATGTGCCCCGCTTCCCCCGTACGGGCCACAGGTCGCCCCCGTGCCGATCCGATGGCGGAAGCTGTCAGATGTGACCTTCCGCGCGTTCGCCGCCGTCCCAGCGCGCCCGTTTCATGTCGACGCGCGGCAGATGTCCCTGGGAGGCCCTGCTCGCGTCCTTGAGGGGGGTGCTCTCCGCGCGGTAATGGGCGAGCGCGCGGAGTTCGTGGCCCGGGAGCAGCACTCCGTCCGCGCGTATGACGCGCCACCACGCGACCGCTCCTCCGTAGAGGGCCATCACCCGGCCCACCTGGCGCGGGCCGCCTTCCTCCAGCCATTCCGCCACGTCCCCGTAGGTCATGACGCGCCCGGGCGGGATCAGCTCGGCGACCTCAAGGACCCGCTCCGCGTACTCCGGCAGGGCGTCCGCCGGGAGACTCTCCTCGCTCATCCGCCCCATCCTGCCCCACCCCACCGACAATGTGACGCGGTGGCGACTGTGCGTATCGCTCGCCCTGGGCGCGGCGCTTCGGGCAGACTGTGCGCCCCTGTCCTGCACCCTGATGCCCCCCTGTGTCGGTCGGGCATGCCACCATCGTGCGGGCGGTGACCGGTGATACGAGACCAAGAAGAGACGATGAGGCAGCAGGGAGTGCACCCCGAAGGGGCGGAGAGCACGTCTGAGGCTTCGTCGCGCCCGGATGCCGACGACGTGGACGAGAAGACGAACGAGAGCACGCCCGAGGAGCAGCGGGAGCGGGACGAGAACACGCCCGACGAGCAGCAGACGGGGCGGGACGACGACTGCGTCGACGGCACCCATGTCGACGAGGTCGAGGGCGACGAACCACTGCTCCCCGCGCGCGTGCACCGTCCTTCCGACCTGATGCGGCTGCTGGTCGGGGTGCTGGCGATCGCCGTGCTGCTGGCCGTCGCCGCGTTCGCGCACGGCACCACGTCGGGGCTTGAGCAGGACATCAACAAGGGCACCGGTCAGGCGCCGGATCTGCTGATCAAGATCGCGGGTCTGGCGTCGAGCATCGCGATCCTTCTGGTGCCGGTCGCCTTCGCGATCGAGCGGCTGATCAAGCGGGACGGGCTGCGCATCGCCGACGGAGTCCTCGCCGCGGTGCTCGCGCACGGGGTGACACTCGCCACGGACCTGTGGGTCGCCAAGGGCGCCCCCGGCTCCATCCAGGAGGCGCTCACCCAGCCCTCGCCGGGCGACATCCACGCGCTCACCGACCCGGTGCACGGCTATCTGGCGCCGGTGATCGCGTACATGACGGCCGTCGGCATGTCCCGCAGGCCACGCTGGCGTGCGGTGCTGTGGGTCGTGCTGCTCCTCGACGCCTTCTCGATGCTGGTCACCGGCTACACGACACCGTTCTCGATCATCCTGACGGTGCTGATCGGCTGGACGGTCGCCTACGGGACGCTGTACGCGGTCGGCTCGCCGAACGTGCGGCCCACCGGCCGGACGCTGATGGCGGGCCTGCGGCACGTCGGCTTCCACCCCGTCTCCGCGGCCCGCGAGGAGGCTCCGGACTCCTCGGAGAACGGTGACCGCGGCCGGCGCTACTTCGTCTCCCTGGAGGACGGCCCGCCGCTGGACGTCACGGTGGTCGACCGCGAGCAGCAGGCGCAGGGCTTCTTCTACCGGGTGTGGCGCCGGCTGACGCTGCGCAGCATCACCACGCGCCGCAGCCTCCAGTCGCTGCGCCAGGCCCTGGAGCAGGAGGCCCTCCTCGCGTACGCGGCCATCGCGGCCGGTGCCAACGCGCCGAAGCTGATCGCGACCTCCGAACTCGGCCCCGACGCCGTGATGCTCGTCTACGAGCACACCGGCGGGCGCACCCTGGACTCGGTGGCCGACGATCTCATCACCGACCACCTGCTGGGGGACACCTGGAGTCAGGTGCGGGCGCTGCAGTCGCGGCGCATCGCGCACCGCAGGCTCGCCGGCGACGCGATCCTGGTGGATCGTTCCGGCACGGTGATCCTGACCGATCTGCGCGGCGGTGAGATCGCGGCGGGCGATCTGGTCCTGCGCATGGACATCGCGCAGCTGCTGACCACGCTCGGGCTGCGCGTGGGCGCGGAGCGGGCGGTCGCGTCGGCGGTCGGCGTGCTCGGTCCGGACGCGGTCGCCGACTGTCTGCCGCTGCTGCAGCCGATCGCGTTGACGCGCTCCACGCGCGCGACGCTGCGAAGGCTGGCCCGGGAGCGGTCGCAGCGCGAGCGCGAGGCGGTCCTTGAGGCATCCCGGCAGGACAAGCTCGCCCGCGCCGAGGAAGCCCACAAGGACACCCCGCCCGTCCTGGAAAAGCCCGACAAGAAGGCCGTACGCGCCGAGCAGCGGGCCGAGAAGCGGGCGATCGACGAGGCTCTGGACGAGGCGCGCGAGGAGGATCTGCTCACCCAGATCCGCCACCAGGTGCTGCTGATCAGACCCCAGGCGCCGGTCGAACCGGCCCGCCTGGAGCGCGTCCGGCCGCGCACGCTCATGAGTTTCATCGCGGGTGCCATCGGCGCGTACTTCCTGCTGACGCAGCTCACGCACATCGAGTTCGGCACTCTCTTCGACGACGCCGAGTGGGGCTGGGTCGCCGCGGCCGTGCTGTTCTCGGCGCTCAGCTACTTCGCGGCGGCGATGAGCCTGCTCGGCTTCGTGCCCGAACGGGTGCCCTTCGTACGAACCGTGGCGGCGCAGGTCGCCGGATCGTTCGTGAAGATCGTGGCGCCCGCCGCGGTCGGCGGTGTCGCCCTCAACACGCGCTTCCTGCAGCGCGCCGGAGTGCGCCCGGGACTCGCGGTGGCGAGCGTCGGCGCCTCGCAGTTGTTCGGGCTCGGCTGCCACATCCTGATGCTGCTGTCCTTCGGCTATCTGACCGGCACCGAGAAGACGCCCTCGCTGTCGCCGTCCCGCACGGTCATCGCGGGTCTGCTGACCGTGGCCGTACTCGTCCTCGTGGTCACGTCGGTGCCCTTCCTGCGCAAATTCGTCGCCACGCGCGTGCGGTCGCTTTTCGCGGGCGTGGTGCCGCGCATGCTCGACGTGCTGCAGCGGCCGCAGAAGCTGATCACCGGCATCGGCGGCATGCTGCTCCTCACCGCCTGCTTCGTGATGTGCCTGGACGCGTCGATCCGCGCGTTCGGCCACGAGGACACCACCACGCTCAGCCTCGCCAGCGTCGCCGTCGTCTTCCTCGCCGGCAACGCGCTCGGCTCGGCGGCGCCGACTCCGGGTGGTGTGGGCGCGGTCGAGGCGACCTTGACGGTCGGTCTGATCGCCGTGGGGCTCCCCAAGGAGGTCGCGGCGCCCGCGGTGCTGCTGTACCGGCTGTTGACCCTGTGGCTGCCGGTCCTGCCGGGGTGGCTGTTCTTCAACCACCTGACCCGCAAGGGCGCGCTGTAGGCAAGTTCCGGGCACGCCCCGCGCCCGCACGCGTACCTCGTACGGCCCGCGCCGAGGGCGCACCGCCCCGCACGACCGCAGGATGGGGAGCATGCCGAACCCGCCCCAGCTGCGCGCCGCTGCGCTGACCGTCACCGCCGTACTGCTGTCCTCCTTGATGACGGGATGCAGCGACGACTCCAAGGACGAGGATCTGTCGGCCCAGAAGTTGAGCTGGAAGGACTGCCCGGCGCCGTCCGAGTCCGAGGGCGGAGGTGACGCCCCCTCACCTCTGCCCGGCGGTGCGCAGTGGAGTTGCGCCACCATGAAGGCGCCCCTCGACTGGGCCAAGCCCAAGGGCGAGACCATCGGGATCGCGCTGATCCGGGCGAAGGCGAGCGGCGATCCGGCCAGGCGTGTCGGCTCGCTCGTGTTCAACTTCGGCGGCCCCGGCGGCTCGGGCGTCACCGCACTGCCCTCGTTCGGCGAGGACTACACGAAGCTGCGCACGCGCTACGACCTGGTGAGCTTCGACCCGCGCGGGGTCGGCCGCAGTGCCGGTGTGAAGTGCGAGAACGACGAACAGCTCGACGAGTACTTCCAGCAGGACGCCACACCCGACGACGCCGCCGAGCAGAAGAAGCTGCTGGAGAGCACCCGGGCGTTCAATGCGGCCTGCGAGAGGAACTCCGGCAAAAGCCTCCCCCATCTGCGCACCACCGACGCGGCCCGCGACATGGACCTGATGCGCCAGGTCCTCGGCGACGACCGACTGCACTACTTCGGCATCTCCTACGGCACCGAACTGGGCGGCGTCTACGCCCACTTGTTCCCCAAGAAGGTGGGACGGGCCGTCTTCGACGCGGTCGTCGACCCGACGCAGAACCCGGAACAGGGCTCCCTCGCACAGGCCAAGGGCTTCCAGCTCGCGCTCGGCAACTTCGCCGAGGACTGCACCTCCAAGACCGCGGACTGCCCGATCGGCGACAGCGCGCAGGACGTCGAGGACCGGATCGCCAAGCTGTTGAAGGACCTCGACAGCAAGCCGATCCAGGGGATCTTCCCGCGCGAGCTGACCCAGACCGCCGCGACCAGCGGCATCGCCCAGGCCCTGTACTCGAAGGACTTCTGGGAGTACCTCGTCGAGGGCCTGGACCAGGCCTACGTCGGCAACGGCAGGGATCTGATGGTGCTGGCGGACTCGCTGAACGGACGCAACAACGACGGCCAGTACAGCAACATGGCCGCGGCGAACGTGTCCATCAACTGCGCCGACGAGAAACCGCGCTACACCGCGGCCGACGTACAGGCGAAGCTCCCGGAGTTCCGCGCGGCCTCGCCGGTCTTCGGCGACTACCTGGCCTGGTCCATGGTCACCTGCACCGACTGGGCCGTGGCGGGCGCTGCCGACCACGCCGACGTGAGCGCGCCGGGGGCGGCCCCGATCCTCGTGGTCGGCAACACCGGGGACCCGGCGACCCCGTACGAGGGCGCGCGGAAGATGGCGGACGAGCTGGGCCGGGGCGTCGGTGTCGAGCTGACGTACAAGGGACAGGGGCACGGCGCGTACGACAGCGGGAACAAGTGCGTGCACAGCGCGGTGGACGGCTATCTGCTGGAGGGGAAGGTCCCTTCGACCGGCACCGTCTGCACATAAAAGTGCAGGTCAAAGAGTTTTCCACAGGCTGCCGAGGCCGAATCTCGCTCCCCGCCTAATATGACGTGCAGGTCATCCGCGACGTGTGCGGACGACGGGCGAGGGGGGAATGTTCATGGCGCGTTTCGTACGGTGGACGGCGCTGGCCGCCGCCGCGTTGCTGGTGTCCGGCTGCAGCGGCGGCTCGTCGGGGGACGCTTCGGACGACGGGAAGGGCGCCGGCGCATCGTCGTCCGCCTCCTCCTCTGCTTCCGATTCCTCTTCCGGTACGCCGTCGGGCTCGGCCGGCGCGTCGGCGAAGCTGCCCGCCTCCCTCACCTCGCAGAAGCTCGGCTGGGGCCGATGCAAGGCCGCTTCGGGCTCCGCCGAGCCGGGCGACGACTGGCAGTGCGCGACGCTCAAGGTGCCGCTGGACTACGCGAAGCCGGACGGCAGGACCATCGGCCTCGCACTGATCCGGTCGAAGGCCGCCGGGGGCCAGAGCAAGCGCATCGGTTCGCTCCTGTTCAACTTCGGCGGCCCCGGCGGCTCGGGCGTCTCCATGATGCCGTCGTACGCGAGCATCGTCAGCCCTCTTCACCAGCGCTACGACCTGGTGAGCTGGGACCCGCGCGGGGTCGCCGCCAGCGAGGGCGTGCGCTGCCGCGGCGACAAGGCGATCCAGGCCTCGGAGGCCGTGGACGCCACTCCTGACGACGCGGCGGAGGAGACGGCGTACTTCAAGGACGCCGCCGACTTCGGCGAGGGCTGCAAGAAGACGGCCGGAGAGCTGCTGTCCCACGTCTCCACGACCGACACGGCCCGGGACATGGACCTGATGCGCCAGGTCCTCGGCGACAAGAAGATGCACTACTTCGGCATCTCCTACGGCACCGAACTGGGCGGCGTCTACGCCCACTTGTTCCCCAAGAACGTGGAACGCCTGGTGCTGGACGCGGTCGTCGACCCGAGCGCCGACACGGTGGGCCACGCCAAGAACCAGACCCTGGGCTTCCAGCGTGCTCTGGACGACTACCTCAAGTCCACGGGCCAGGACCCGAAGCAGGGCTCCCAGAAGATCGTCGACCTGCTGAAGCGGATCGATGCCAAGCCGCTGCGCACCTCCAGCGGCCGCAAGCTCACCCAGACACTCGCGCTCACGGGCATCGTCCTGCCGCTGTACAGCAAAGAAGGCTGGCCGACCCTGACCAGCGCCCTGAGCACGGCCGAGGAGGGGGACGGCTCGCAGCTGCTGCAACTCGCCGACGGCTACAACGACCGTGACACGTCGGGTCACTACGGCACGACGACGCATTCCCAACGAGTCATATCGTGCTTGGACGCGAAGCAGCGGCCGACGGCCGAGGAGACGAAGAAGCTGCTGCCGGAGTTCGAGAAGATCTCGCCCGTCTTCGGCGACTTCATGGGCTGGGACACGGCGGGCTGGTGCCACGACTGGCCGGTGGCCGGCCAGTACGACACCCCGGAGGTCAGCGCGCCGGGGGCCGAGCCGGTCCTGGTCGTCGGCAACACCGGCGACCCGGCGACGCCCTACGAGGGTGCCCGCAGGATGGCGGACGAGCTGGGCAAGGGCGTCGGTGTGGAGCTCACCTGGAAGGGCGAGGGCCACGGCGCGTACGGCAGTGGCAGCGACTGCGTCGACTCCACGGTGAACAGCTACCTGCTGAACGGAACGGTGCCGAAGGACGGCAAGGTCTGCGCCTCGTAGTCCGGGCAACGGAAAGGGGCCCGGCACCAGCAGTGGTGCCGGGCCCCTCCGAGGAAGACGCGCGTCTAGTAGACGGGCTTGGACGGCTCGATCTGGTGGACCCAGCCGATCACGCCGCCACCGACGTGCACGGCGTCCGAGAAGCCCGCGGACTTCAGGACGGCGAGGACTTCCGCACTGCGGACACCCGTCTTGCAGTGCAGGACGATCTTCTTGTCCTGCGGGAGGGTCTCCAGGGCGGTGCCCATGAGGAACTCGTTCTTCGGGATCAGCTTGGCGCCGGGGATCGAGACGATCTCGTACTCGTTGATCTCACGGACGTCGATGATCTCGATGTTCTCGCCGTCGTCGATCCACTCCTTGAGCTGCTTGGGAGTGATCGTCGAGCCGGCGGCCGCCTCCTGGGCCTCCTCGGACACGACGCCGCAGAAGGCCTCGTAGTCGATGAGCTCGGTGACGGTCGGGTTCTCGCCGCAGACCGCGCAGTTCGGGTCCTTGCGGACCTTCACCTGGCGGTACTGCATCTCCAGGGCGTCGTAGATCATCAGACGGCCGACCAGCGGGTCGCCCACGCCGGCGAGGAGCTTGATCGCCTCGGTGACCTGGATGGAGCCGATGGACGCGCAGAGCACGCCCAGGACACCGCCCTCGGCGCAGGAGGGGACCATGCCCGGCGGCGGGGGCTCCGGGTAGAGGCAGCGGTAGCAGGGGCCGTGCTCGGACCAGAAGACCGAGGCCTGGCCGTCGAAGCGGTAGATGGAACCCCACACGTACGGCTTGTTCAGCAGCACGGCCGCGTCGTTGACCAGGTAGCGGGTCGCGAAGTTGTCCGTGCCGTCGACGATCAGGTCGTACTGGGCGAAGATCTCCATCACGTTCTCGGCTTCGAGCCGCTCTTCGTGCAGGACGACGTTCACGTACGGGTTGATGCCGAGCACCGAGTCGCGGGCCGACTCGGCCTTGGAGCGGCCGATGTCCGCCTGGCTGTGGATGATCTGGCGCTGCAGGTTCGACTCGTCGACCTCGTCGAACTCCACGATGCCGAGCGTGCCCACGCCCGCGGCGGCCAGGTACATCAGCGCCGGCGATCCGAGGCCGCCGGCGCCCACACACAGCACCTTGGCGTTCTTCAGCCGCTTCTGCCCGTCCATGCCCACATCGGGGATGATCAGGTGGCGGGAGTACCTGCGAACCTCGTCTACGGTGAGCTCAGCAGCCGGCTCAACCAGGGGTGGCAGCGACACGGGGACTCCGTTGGTCGGTCAATCACTACGGTTGTTCTCCCCGTAACACTGCCACGCCCTTCTTCATTCCGAGACACCCGTTCCGATCCGCGAGACGATTTCGTCCCAGTAGCCGGGCAGCGCCTCCCAGGGGTCGACGCGTCCGGCGCGATCCGTGCGGTCGGTGAAGTAGATCGTGGAGGCGCCCTGCCAGCGGGCGATGCGCAGCGCCTCCTCCAGATGACCGCGGGGCACGCCGTGCACGAAGTGGCAGAAACGCTCGGGCGGGTAGTCGGCGGTCCACTCGGCGACCTGCGACCAGCGGTAGTCGCTCCAGGGGCCGGAGAAGGTGACCAGTTGGTCGGCGTTCTCGGCATATCCGGGGTGGGGGTGGCTGCCGTGGCCGAGCACGATGTGGCCGCCGTCGAGGAGTGCGCGGAGTGTGGCGACCGTACGGCGGACCTCGGGGAGCGCGGCGCGCTCGGTCGGACAGCGGTCGAGCAGGAAGCCGTCGACGCGGTACCAGTCGAGATACCGCTGTGCGTCGGAGGCCAGCTCACCGAAGGTGCGTGCGCCGTACGTCACATCGAGGTGTCCGAGCACGCGGACACCGGCGTTGCGCAGCCGACCGGCCGCTTCCAGGCAGTGTGGGTCGGGCCGCATGCCGGGGCCGGCCGCCACGTTCAGGACGACCCAGTGCAGCGGGGTTCCGGGGCGGGTGAGTTCGCCCCATTCCAGCGGAGCGACCAGGGGGTGCGCATAGCCGGGGATGCCGAAGCCGAGTCCTAAGTCGGTGCTCGCGGTGCCCGTTGCGGTGCTGGTCAGATGCGGCATGCCGCCTCCATCCAGATGTCGGCGAGGGATTCCTCGAGGTTGATCCGGGGGCGCCAGCCGAGCCGGTCGCGTGCGGTGCGCACATCGGCCTGCTGCCAGCTTCCGCAGCCGTCCGGGTAGGGGTAGGCGGCCGGAGCCGCGTGGTCGGGGTCGGTACGCGGGTGGCCGATGGTCGCCCGGATGGGGCCGGAAGGCCCGTCGAGTTCGTGCAGGGCGCCGCCGTACCCGGCCACGCGGGCGAGGACGGCGGCGGCGTCGCGCAGCCGGATCGCGCGGCCGGAGCCGATGTTGATGACGCCCTGGGCGGCGGAGAGGGAGGCGGCATGGACTGCACGGGCGACATCGCGGACGTCGATGAAGTCCCGCTGGACGCCGAGTCCGCCGAGCTTCAGTTCGCCGTCGCCGGACTGCATGGCGCGGCGCATGGCTTCGGCGAGGCGGCCGAGCGGGGAGCCGGCCGGGGTGCCCGGGCCCGCGGGCGAGAAGACGCGGAGCACGACGGCGTCCAGTCCGGAACCGAGGACCAGTTCGGTGGCGGCGAGCTTGCTGACGCCGTACGGGCCGCCGGGGCGTGGCACGGCGTCCTCCGCGGTGGACGAGCCGGGCTGGCTGGGCCCGTATTCGGCGCCGCAGCCGATCTGCACGAGCCGTGCCCCGCAGCCGCTGCGGCGCAGGGCCTCGCAGACGGTGGCGACGGCGACGGTGTTGTGCCGGGTCAGGTCGCGGGCGCCGCCGCGGGTGGCGCCCGCGCAGTTGATGACGACGCCGGGGTGCACCGCGTCCAGGAAGCGGGTGAGCGCGCCGGGGCTGCCGGACGCGAGGTCGAAACGTACGTCGGCGTCGTCGCCCCGGCCGAGCGCGGTGAGCTGCACGGCCGGGTCGGCGAGCAGACGGTCGGCGACGAAGCGGCCGAGGTATCCGTTGGCTCCGATCAGCAGGACCCTCATCGGGCAGCTCCCGGGGCGGATTCTCCGGTACGGGAGGTGATCATCTGGCGTTCTCCTTCGGGGTGGTGCCGTGGGTGAGAGGGCCCGCGGTGTCGGCCCCGCGGGAGGGGTGCGCCCGGGGCGGGAGCTGGGCTCCGGGCACTGATCGCGGTGCGCGGCGGTGGGGGCGCCGCGGACCGGGTCTCGGGTCATGGCTCATGGCGCCGGGTGGGGTGCCGTGGACCGGGGTGCGGGTCGCGGCTCATGGCGCCCCGGAGGGCGTGGCGTGGGCCGAGGCGCGGGTCAGGGTGCGGGTCGAGTGGACGAGCAGGACGAGGGCGGCGGCGCCGCACGCCAGCGCGGGGACAGCGCCCGGTCCCCAGGCGCCGACGACTGTTTCGACGGGCCCGGCCAGGAACGAGCAGCCCGGCAGACGGCCCGCGAAGACCGTGGTCAGGGCGGTCGCCTCGATCGCGCCCGAGGCGCCGAGGGCGACGGCCGGGGCGTGGGTGAAGCCGTGCACGGTCAGCAGCCGGGCGAGCAGCAGGAGCGCGCCGAGGGCGCCCGCTCCGGCGTACGCGGCGGGCTCGTCCAGCACCGCCCCGCACAGGGCGAGCAGCCCGCCGAGGGCACAGAGGAAGAGCGTGAACGCGCCGAGGAGCACCGGCTGTACGGAGTCGGCGAACTCCGCGAGGCCGCGGCTGGCGTTGAGTCTGCGGCGGGCGCGTACGGCGAAGAGGTGGGCGCACCAGGCTGCCGGGGCGCAGGCCAGGGCGAGGGCCAGCACGGGGGCGGTGGCGGGGGGCCAGGGTCCGTCGGGGCCGCCGTCGAGGCCCGCGCTCAGCAGTCCGTCGCCGAGGAGGGCGTAGGCGATGAGCCAGCAGGTCCACGCGCGCGTGCCGCTCGTCGTCCGGAACGTGGTGTGCAGCGGGCCGCGGCGGAGGGCGGCGCGCACGCCGAGTGCGACGGCGAGGGCCCCGGCCGCGGCGACCGCGAGGCGCGGCTGCCCGTCGGTGAGCCGCAGCCCGACCACGGCTGCCGCGCACAGGGCGCCCGGCAGCAGGGCGAGCGCGGCCCAGTCGGCGCGCGCGCCGGAGTGCGTTTCGGTGTCGGGTGGCGTCGCCGTCTCCCCGTCGCGGGGCATGCGGGCGAACATCTCCTCGGCGAGCGAGAACACGTCCCGGTGTCTGAAGCGCGCGGCGGTCCGGTCGGTCACGCCGTGCGCCTCCAGGCCCGCCGCGATCTCCAAGGGGTCCACGGCCCGTTCGCAGAGCTCTCGGTGCCGGTGCATCAGCGCCTTCACCGGATCGACGGCACCGCGACGGGCGGCGGGCCTGCGGTCGCCGACCACGGGCGCGGCAGCGCCCGCGGCGCTTGCGCCACCCGCGCCGCCGGCACCGCCCGCACCGCTGATCTCCCGCAGCTCGGCCACCGCCTCGGAGCGCCCCGCCCCCTCGGAACGCGCATCGGCCTCCGTCCCAGCCACGAGCCCCGCCCCTTCTCCCGCTGCCTCTGCCTCTGCCTCTGCCTCTGCCTCTGCCTCTGCCTCTGCCTCTGCCTCTGCCTCTGCCTCTGCCTCTGCCTCTGCCTCTGCCAACACAAGCCACCCCGCGGACCGCTCGTCCCACGCACCGGGGCTGCTCGGCCGCTCCGGTCGCTCCGGCCGGTCCAGTGCTGCCGCCTCGCTCAACTCGCTCATCGCGCGCCCTCCCCCGCCGGGACGGGTCCCTGGGGTGTGGCGCGGACGGGAGCGCCGGCCGCCCAGTGCGGACGGGTGGCGGTCAGGAGGCGGGCCGCGTGCCAGCGGCCGGGTACGTGGGCCTCCGCCGGTACGCCGAAGGGGAGGGGTTCGCCGGTGTCGTCCACGACGACGCGGCGTATCGGCGAGTGCGAGACGATCTCCAGGTAAATGCTGCGAAATGCCGCGATATTCTGCTCGACGGTGAACAGTTCAAGGGCGCGCGCGCGTGCCGCCGCGCCGAGACGCTCGCGCCGCTCGGGGTCGCGCAGCAGCGTCACGCACGCCTCGGCGAGCGCCCGCGGATTGCGCGGCGGTACCACCAGCCCCGTACCGCCGATGACCTCGACGACCGCGCCGACGTCCGTGGACACGGTGGAGCGGCCGCAGAACATGGCCTCGACGAGGCTGATCGGGAAGCCCTCGACGACGCTGGACAGGACGACCACGGCGCCGGACGCGTACGCCTCGGCGAGGTTCGGGACCTCCGGGCCGCCGATCTCCTCGAAGGAGACGGGGTTGTCGCCGACCGCGTGCACGCCCTCCGCCTCGTCGGGGAAGAGCTGCGCCGCCAGTGCCCGGCAGTGGCCGAGGTAGGCCTCGCCCTCGGGGCCCGCGGCGGCTCCGACGATCCGCAGCCGGGTCTTCGGTTCCTCCTTGCGGATCTCCGCGAAGGAGTGCAGCAGAGAGATCAGGTCCTTGGCGGGCTCGATGCGGCCGACCCAGACGAGCGTGTCGGGGTCGGTGCCCTCGGTGCTCTCACCGACCTCCGCGAAGCGGGAGGCCTCCATGCCGGGGTAGACCGTGCGGAGCTTGGCGCGGTCGGCGCCGCACCGCTCCTGCCAGCGGCGGGCATGCGTGTTGCCCGGTGTGATGAGCGCGGCCCGTTCGTAGACCTCGGCGGCCAGCCTGCCGTGGAAGGCGGCGAGCAGGGCCCGCACCGCGGGTGCCTCCCCGGCCGAGGCGGCGGACAGATAGTGCGCCCGCAACTGCACGCCGTACTCCGTGACCAGCAGCGGCACTCCGGAGAAATGCCGGGCGAGGAGCCCGGGCAGCGCCGCGGAGCCGCCGGCCGCCGCGTGGCACAGGTCGACCGAGCCGAGCCCGTCGTCCTCGTACCAGTCGAGGGAGAGAGGGCGCAGGGCGCGTTCGAGGTGCGCGGCGACGGTGAGCAGATCCGGTACGCGCGCCTCGCGCGCCGCTCGGAGTGCGCCGGGTGCGCGGCAGGCGCGTTCCAGGGCGCGTACGGCGTCCTCGGAGCGCAGCGCCCCCACCAGGCCGCCCTCGTCGCGGGCGAGTTCCGCGAGGCCGTACAGCGCGTTGCCGAAACGGTCCGCCTCGGCGCCGTGAGAGCCCCCGGAAGGGCCTCCGCAGACAGCGGCCGCCAACTCCCCGTAGCACTCCGCGAACCGTCGCCGCGCGCGTCGGCCGTGGACGACCCCGTCGTCCTCGGCCATCCACAGAGGCGCGGTCCGCACCCGGCCGACCTGGGGCGGCAGCTGGATCCATCCCTCGTCCTCCTGCCGCTCGGTGCGGCTGAGCGCGTAGATGTCGAACTCGTGCCCGTCGAGCCCGCGTACGAGCCGGTCGCACCAGAGCCTGGCGTCACCGCTCACATACGGATAGCCACCCTCCGTAAGCAGTCCGATGCGCACCAGTGCACCCCCGATCTCCCGTATGGGGAGCCGCCGTTGACCCGGCGGCTCGCAGCGGGACGAACGTATGCGGACATGACGGTGGGGGGGAGGGAGGG
>NZ_JBMNDS010000047.1:0-77044 GCF_052543295.1 Streptomyces sp. SAS_270 | reverse complement strand
AGGGAAACGCCCGGTTACATTCCGAACCCGGAAGCTAAGCCTCACAGCGCCGATGGTACTGCAGGGGGGACCCTGTGGGAGAGTAGGACGCCGCCGAACAATCTTTGAGGACCTCTGGTCCCAGCGACTCGCTGGGACCAGAGGTCCTTTTTTGTTTTTCCGAAGCGCGCCGGGTACTCGGCTGCGCGAGAATGACTGCGGTACCGATGACAGGAGTCACCCATGTCCACCAACTCTCCCGACGAGCGACCGGAGCGCGATCAGCGCCGCCGGGACAGTGGTGACCGCGGCGGCTACCGCGGGGGCCCGCCCCGCCGTGACAACGCCGGCCGCGACAACGACCGCGGTGGTTCCGGCCGCCGCGACGACCGCGGTGGCGACAGGCGCGACGATCGCGGTGGCGACCGTGGCGGCTTCCGTCGTGACGATCGTCCGACCGGCGGCCCCCGCCGTGACGACCGTGGCGGTGACCGTGGCGGCTTCCGCCGCGACGACAGCCGTGGAGGCGGTGGAGGCGGCTTCCGCAGGGATGAGAATCGTGGCGGTGGCGGCTTCCGCGGCCGCGACGACCGTCGTGAGGGCGACGGCGGCGGCCGTCCCCCCTTCCGTCGTGACGATCGTCCGACGGGTGGTCCTCGCCGTGAGGACCGTCCGGCCGGTCCGCGTCGCGACGACCGGGGTGACCGGGGCTTCCGCCGTGACGGCGATCGTCCGGCCTTCCGCCGTGACGACCGCGGTGAGCGCCGGGACGACGACCGCGGTGGCTTCCGCAGGGACGACCGCGGTGACCGCGGCGGTGACCGCGGCGGCGACCGTGGCGGCTTCCGCCGCGACGACAACCGCGGCGGTGACCGTCCCCCCTTCCGTCGTGACGACCGCCCGACCGGCGGCCCCCGCCGTGACGACCGAGGCAGTGACCGTCCCGCCTTCCGCCGCGACGACCGCGGTGGCGACAGGCGCGACGACCGCGGTGGCGACCGCGGCGGCTTCCGTCGTGACGATCGTCCGACCGGCGGCCCCCGCCGTGACGACCGTGGCGGTGACCGTGGTGGCTTCCGTCGTGATGACCGTCCGACTGGCGGTCCTCGCCGTGATGACCGTGGCGGTGACCGTGGTGGCTTCCGTCGTGATGACCGTCCGACGGGTGGTCCTCGCCGTGAGGACCGTCCGGCCGGTCCGCGTCGCGACGACCGGGGTGACCGGGGCTTCCGCCGTGACGGCGATCGTCCGGCCTTCCGCCGTGACGACCGCGGTGAGCGCCGGGACGACGACCGCGGTGGCTTCCGCAGGGACGACCGCGGTGACCGCGGCGGCGACCGTGGCGGCTTCCGCCGCGACGACAACCGCGGCGGTGACCGTCCCCCCTTCCGTCGTGACGACCGCCCGACCGCCGGCCCCCGCCGTGACGACCGAGGCAGTGACCGTCCCGCCTTCCGCCGCGACGACGACCGTCCCGCCTTCCGCCGCGACGACCGCGGTGGCGACAGGCGCGACGACCGCGGTGGCGACCGTGGTGGCTTCCGTCGTGACGACCGGGGTGACCGTGGTGGATACCGCGGGCGCGACGACCGTGGACAGGGTCCGCGTCGTGACGACCGGGGTGGCCGCCCCGGTGGGTTCCGGGACCGTGACGACCGTCGGGGCGATGACCGGCGTGGTGGCGGCCGTTTCCGCGATGAGCGGGAGCGGGACCGTGAGCCGATCAAGCGTCTGCCGATCCCCGATGACGTCACGGGCGACGAGATCGACAAGGACGTACGGCAGGAGCTTCAGAGCCTGCCCAAGGGGCTTGCCGAGGACGTCTCCAGGAACCTGGTGATGGTCGCCCGGCTCATCGACGAGGACCCCGAGGGGGCGTACGGATACTCCCGGGTGGCCCTCCGTCTGGCCTCGCGCGTCGCCGCCGTGCGGGAAGCGGCCGGCTTCGCCGCGTACGCCAACCAGAAGTTCAGCGAGGCGCTCGCCGAGTTCCGGGCCGCACGCCGGATGACCGGAAGCGTGGAGCTGTGGCCCGTCATGGCCGACTGCGAGCGTGGCCTCGGCCGGCCCGAGAAGGCGCTGGACATGGCCGGTGCGCCCGAGGTGCAGAAGCTCGACAAGGCAGGCCAGGTCGAGATGCGGCTCGTGGCCGCCGGTGCGCGGCGGGACCTGGGGCAGCTCGACGCGGCCATCGTGACCCTGCAGAGCCCGGAGCTCGCCTCGAACTCCGTACAGCCCTGGACGGCGCGACTGCGGTACGCGTACGCCGACGCGCTGCTCGCCGTCGGACGTGACGGCGAGGCGCGCGAGTGGTTCGCCAAGGCGCTCGAGTCCGACAAGGACGGCAGCACGGACGCTTCGGACCGGCTCGCGGAGCTGGACGGCGTCGAGTTCGTCGACGCGTTCGACGAGGACGACGTCGATGCCGATGTCGTCACCGACGCTGAAGCTGCGAGCGACGACATCGACGAAGTTGAAGACGACGAAGTCGAAGACGTCGAGGACGACGAAGATGTCGAGGACGACGAAGACGATGAGGTCGACGAGGTGGATGAAGCCCCGAAGGCTGTCGAGCACCCGTCGGTCGAAGGTGACGAGGACGGCTCCGGGGATGGTGCTTCCCGGGACTGACGCCCTCCGGCGCAGTGGAAGCAGTAGGTGAATGAAGGTGGGCGGGATCCCGGAAGGGGTCCCGCCCACCTTTGTTTTCGGCGCTGTTCCGGCGTGCTCAGAGGGCGAGTGCGCGCAGCACCAGGCCCGATGCCGGCTTCGGGCCGAACGACGTCGACTTGCGGGGCATCGTGACGCCCTGGCGGGCGAGATCGCGTACGACCTCCTCGCGGACCGGGTGCATCAGGACGGCCGTGCCGCCGTCGCGCTCCGCCTTGGCGACGGTGGCCGCCGTGTCGTGGATGTACGCGATGTGGGCCGGGGAGTCCTCCGGAATGCCCCAGACATGGTCGAGGAGCGTGGCGTGCAGGACCGTCGCGTCGAGGGTGCGCCAGGCCTCCGGGCGGTCGCCCGGGATCGTACGGGCGAGGAGGTCCGGGGACGGGCGGTCGACGAGGTGGAAGGCGCCGTCGCCCGCGAGGAGGAAGGCGTTGCCCTCGGAGGCCGCCTCGGCGAGGGCGTCCAAGGCCTCGGGGAGGGGGACGTCGAGGCGGCGTATGCGGAAGGAGCCCGCGAGGGCGGCCAGGGCGTCCGCCACCGGGAGTGCGTGCAGCAGGCGGTGGATGGCGCGGACACGGAGGGGGTAGCGCGCGGTGTCGACCAGGAGGACGAGACCGTAGTCCCAGGGGCTGGGCGAGGGGTGTTCCGCACGCAGACGCAGATACGTCGCCCAGCGGTGATGGCCGTCCGCGATGAGGGCCTGGTGGTGGCGGAGATCTGTCTGGATCTCCGCCAGGTCGGACGGATCGGTCACCGCCCACAGACGGTGGCTGAAGCCGTCCTCCGTGGTCGTGGCGAGGAGCGGGAGCCGCTGCGCGGTGCGCTCCACGACGGACGCCGCACCGACGCCGCATCCGGAACCGGACTCCGCTCCCGACTCGGAACCGGATTCCGCCCCGGGCTCGGGGCGGGGGCCGAAGCCGTTGCCGCGGTAGGTCAGCAGGAGGGGTTCGAGGTTGGCGGAGGTGGCGCGCATCAGGGCCGCGCGGTCCGCGATGACGTGGGGCATGACGTCCTCGTGCGGGAGGACCACGCCGTCCGACGGCTCGGACAGCCGCAGGGCGCCGATGATGCCGCGTTGCAGGAGGCCGTCGCTGTCGCGCTGCTCGTAGACGTACAGGCCCGGCTCGGAGTCGGCGGCCAGGACGCCTTCCGACAGCCAGCGGCTCAGGGTGTCGGCCGCCTGCTGGTTGCGGGCGGTGGGCGTGGTGTCCTGGGGAAGGATCAGCCGGACGATGTTGTGAGGGTCTGCCGATTCGAGGTGGTGCAGGCCGTCGGGCCGTACGACCACGTCGTACGGCGGTGAGGTCACGGCGGCCAGGCTGCCGACCCGGTCGGGGTCGTAGCGAAGCCCCCGGAACGGGGTCAGTTCGAGGCCGCTGCGCGCCGGGGTCTCCTCCGCGGGACCTGCATAGTTCATTGAGGCATCGTAAGTGTGTCAGTGGCATGCGCGATGATCGGGTGGACGGGATTCGACCGAGGAGCGATGTGTAATGAGCCAGTCCTTCAGGACGCGGCCCGACGGCAGTGGCCAGGCCCTGAGCGAGGCGTACGACACGGCTCTGCTCGACCTGGACGGGGTGGTGTACGCAGGAGGGAACGCGATCGCGTACGCCGTCGAGTCCCTCGGCACGGCCCGCGCGGGCGGGATGCATCTCGCGTACGTCACGAACAACGCGCTGCGGACGCCGGACGCGGTGGCCGAGCACCTCAGTGAGCTGGGGATACCGACCGGGGCCTCCGACGTCATCACGTCGGCGCAGGCCGTGGCCCGGCTGATCAGTGAGCAGGTGCCCGGCGGCGCACGTGTGCTGGTGGTCGGCGGGGACGGACTGCGGGTCGCGCTGCGCGAGCGCGGGCTCGTGCCGGTCGAGTCGGCGGACGACGATCCGGTGGCGGTCGTCCAGGGGTACGGCGGGCCCGACCTGCCCTGGAGCCGCTTCGCGGAGGCGAGTTACGCCATCGCGCGCGGGGTGCCCTGGTTCGCGTCCAACACCGACCTGACGATCCCGAGCGTACGGGGCATCGCTCCTGGCAACGGCGCGGCCGTGGAGGTCGTCCGTATCGCCACGGGCGCCGAGCCGCAGGTCGCGGGCAAGCCGCTGCCCCCGATGCACCGCGAGACGGTGCTGCGCACCGGCGCCGAGCGGCCGCTGGTGGTCGGCGACCGGCTGGACACCGACATCGAGGGCGCGTTCAACGGAGAGGTGGACTCGCTGCTCGTGCTGACCGGCGTGACGGACGGGGCGCAGCTCCTCGCCGCCCCGCCGCAGCACCGGCCGACGTATGTCGACGCCGATCTGCGCGGTCTGCTCACCGGGCAGCCGGAGGTCGTCGAGGCGGGGGACGGATTCCGCTGCGGTGGCTGGACGGCGACGGCCGGGGGTGAGCGGTTGGCACTGGAGGGTGAGGGCGAGGCCCTCGACGGGCTGCGGGCGCTGTGCGCGGCGGCCTGGACTGCGGCGGGCGAGGGTTCGTGTGCACTGGACGGGGGGAAGGCGCTGGCGCGGCTCGGGCTGTGAGGGACGCCGCGACCTCCGGGACCAGGTGGGGCGCGGGGGTCGGTGGGGCGCGGGCATCGAGCATCGAGCGGGTGCGGCATCGACTCCGGGACGTCGGCGGGCCTGGAGACGGGCACGGCATCGAGTCGAGATGCGAGGGTAGGCTAACCTAACTACGTGTTGGTCGACAGTCCCCCTGAACCGAGCGCGGAGACCGCCCCCGCGCCCCCAACCCGCCGGGCGATACGTGCCGTTGGGCTGATCGCGTCCCTGGCCGTCCTCGTGGCGGTCGCGCTGGCGAGCATCGCGATCGGCGCGAAGGAGCTGCCGCTGGACCAGGTCTGGCACGGCCTGTTCCACGACACGGGGACGTACGGGGACGTCGTGGTCGGTGACCGGGTCGCGCGGACCGTCCTCGGGCTGCTCGTCGGCGCCGCACTCGGGCTCTCCGGCGCCGTCCTCCAGGCGCTCACCCGCAACCCCCTCGCCGATCCTGGGCTGCTCGGCATCAACGCGGGCGCGTCCGCCGCGGTCGTCACCGCCATCACGTTCTTCGGCGTCACCTCACTGAGCGGCTATGTGTGGTTCGCCTTCTTCGGCGCGGCCGCGGTCGGGGCGCTGGTCTGGTTCCTCGGCGGCAGCAGGGGCGCGACCCCGGTGCGGCTCGCGCTCGCGGGCACCGCGATCAGCGCCGGGCTCTACGGCTACCTCCAGGCCGTGATGATCATGGATGACGCCGCGCTCGGCAAGATGCGCTTCTGGACGGTCGGCTCGCTCGCCTCGGCGAACGGCACGACCATCAAGCAGGTGCTGCCGTTCCTGTTGGTCGGCACGGTCGTGGCGCTCGCGTTGGCCCGGCCGCTGAACGCCCTGGCCATGGGCGACGACACCGCCCGCGCGCTCGGCGCCAACCTGAACCGCACCCGGGCCGTCGCCATGGCCGCCGCCACCGTGCTGTGCGGCGCCGCGACCGCCGCCTGCGGGCCCATCGTGTTCGTCGGGCTGATGGTTCCGCACGCCGTGCGGTCCTTCACCGGGCCCGACCTGCGCTGGATCCTGCCGTACGCGACTGTCCTGTCGCCCGTGCTGCTGCTCGGCGCCGACGTGATCGGACGGGTGGTGGCACGACCCTCGGAACTGCAGGTCGGCATCGTCACCGCGATCATCGGCGGACCGGTCTTCATCTATCTCGTCCGACGGCGGAGGACCGCGCAGCTGTGAGCACCCCACACAAGCCGCTCGACGCACGCGAGCCGGTCACCCCACACAAGCCGGCCACCGCCCACAAGCCGACTTCCCCCCGCACCGCTCGGGCGATCCGCACGCGCGGCGGCCTCTCCGTACGGTTCGACGTCCGGGCGTTCGTCATCGTCGTGCTGCTCCTGCTGGCCGCGCTCGCCGCGAGCGTGGTGCTGATCGGCACCGGTGACTTCCCGATCCCGGCCGCGGACGTCCTCAGGACGCTGGCCGGGAACGGCAACGCGGGCCAGGAGCTCATTGTCAACGAGCTGCGGCTGCCGCGGGTCCTCGTCGGGCTCCTGGTGGGCGCTGCGCTCGGACTCGCCGGCGCGCTCTTCCAGTCCGTCTCCCGCAACCCGCTCGGCAGCCCCGACGTCCTCGGTCTCGGCCAGGGCGCGACAGCCGGGGCGCTCGTCGTGATCGTGCTGTTCTCCGGGGACGCCGACGCGGTCGCCCTCGGGGCGCTCGTCGGGGGCCTCGTCACCGGGTTCGCCATCTACCTGCTCGCCTGGAAGCAGGGCGTTCACGGGTACCGGCTCGTCCTGGTCGGCATCGGAGTCTCCGCGATCGTCACGGCGGTCAACGGCTATCTGCTGACCAAGGCCGACTTCGTCGACGCGACGCGCGCGATCGTCTGGATGACCGGTTCGCTCAACGGCCGCGACTGGGAGCAGGTCTGGCCGCTGCTCGCGCTGTGCGCCGTGCTCGTACCGCTGGTCCTGGGCAACGCGCGGGGGCTGCGGATGACGGAGATGGGCGACGACGTGTCGTACGCCCTCGGGGTGCGCGTCGAGCGCGTACGCCTGGTGCTCCTGGTGTCCGCCGTGCTGCTCACCGCGGGTGCCACCGCCGCCGCGGGGCCGGTCGGCTTCGTGGCGCTGACCGCGCCTCAGCTCGCCCGGCGCCTGACCCGTTCGCCGGGGCCGAACCTGGTGCCGTCGATGTGCATGGGCGCGACCCTGCTGATCGTCTCGGACTGGGCCTCGCAGCGGGCCTTCGGCGCCGACCAGCTGCCCGTCGGCGTCGTCACCGGAGTCCTCGGCGGCCTCTATCTGCTGTGGCTGCTCGTCACCGAGCGGAAGGCGGGGCGGATATGAGCGCCGACGCGAGCAAGAACGCGAACAAGAACACGCCGGGGAAGACCCCGAGGAGCAGGAGCACCAGCACTGTGAACCGCCTGTCCGCCGACCACGTCACCCTCGGCTACGACCAGCGCGTCATCGCGGAGAACCTGTCGGTGGAGATCCCCGACAACTCCTTCACGGTGATCGTCGGCCCGAACGCCTGCGGAAAGTCGACACTGTTGCGTGCCCTGTCGCGGATGCTGAAGCCGAGCCAGGGCCGGGTGCTCCTCGACGGGCAGGTCATCCAGTCGATGCCGGCGAAGAAGGTGGCCAGGACGCTGGGGCTGCTGCCGCAGTCGTCGATCGCGCCGGACGGGATCACGGTCGGCGACCTGGTGGGCCGCGGGCGGTACCCGCACCAGGGGCTGCTGCGCCAGTGGTCGACCGAGGACGAGCGGGTCGTGCAGGAGTCGATGGCGTCGACCGGCGTCGCCGAACTGGCCGACCGTTATGTCGACGAGCTCTCCGGCGGCCAGCGCCAGCGCGTGTGGATCGCCATGGCCCTGGCCCAGCAGACCCCGCTGCTGCTGCTCGACGAGCCCACCACCTACCTCGACATCCAGCACCAGATCGATGTGCTCGACCTGTGCGCGGAACTCCACGAGGAGCAGGGCCGCACGCTGGTCGCCGTGTTGCACGACCTCAACCACGCGGCCCGGTACGCCACCCATCTCATCGCGTTGCGCGACGGCAGGGTGATCGCGGAGGGCGCGCCAGGCGACATCGTCACCGCCGAGCTGGTGGAGGACGTGTTCGGGCTGCGCTGCCAGGTCATCGACGACCCCGAGACGGGGACGCCGCTGGTGGTGCCGGCGGCGCGGAAGGCTCGTAAGGCCGAGGCGGGTCAAGCGGCCGAGGCGGGTCAAACGGTCGGGGCTGCGGCGGTCGGGGCCGCGGCTAAAGAAGCGTCCTGAGCCGGAACAGGTCGCGGAAGCCCGCTTCCAGCTTCACCCGGCCCGCGCCCCAGGCCTTCGCGAAGTTCAGCTCGCCGTCGACCATCGCGACCAGGTCGTCGCCCGCCATGGTGAGCCGGATCTGGGCCTTCTCGGGCGGAGGGCCCTGCAGGGTGTCGACCACCTCGATCCGGCCGTCCTTGAGGCGGCCGACGAAGGTGATGTCCAGGTCGGTGATACGGCAGCTCAGCGAGCGGTCCAGGGCCGCCGCGCTGCGTACGTCCCCCTCGGCGCCCGCCAGGTTGTCCGAGAGCTTCTCGAGTGCGCTGCGGCACTCCTCAATCGTCGCCATCGTGATCGACGGTACCCCAGCGCTTCGGGGTAGCGTCGGGGCATGAGCTACTCCTTCACGGGCCCGGAGCCGGTGGCGGCCGGTCCGGAGCTGCCGGGTGCGCCCCAGCGGATCGACGGGCCCGAGCTCCCGTCCGGACCCGAGCTCCTGAGTGGACCCGAGCTCCTGGGCGATGCCGACCTTTCGAGCGGGTCCGGGCTTCCGGCCGAGCCCGAGCCCGAGCCCGAGTACGACCCCGCCGCCCCGGCCCCGCTGAACGCCCCCCGCACCCCCACCGGCAACGCCGAGGTCGACGCCCTGCTCGACCGGTTGACGGACGCGGACCACCTCGCCACCGACGGACACGTCGAGGTGTACGAGGATGTGCACCGGGGGCTGCGTGACGCGCTGACCGCGCTGGACGCACGCCCGGGACCTCCGGCGCCCCCTTCGCCGTACGACCGCAGGAGCTGAACCGAACGTGGCAGGAGTGGCACGCCGCCGCCTCGACGCCGAGCTGGTCCGCCGGAAGCTGGCGCGCTCGCGCGAGCACGCGAGCCAGCTGATCGCCGCGGGCCGGGTCAGCGTGGGCAAGACCCTCGCGACCAAGCCCGCCACCCAGGTGGAGACCGCGGCCGCGATCGTGGTCACCGAGGACGACAGCGACCCCGACTACGTCTCGCGCGGCGGGCACAAGCTCGCCGGCGCCCTCGCGGCGTTCGTGCCGCAGGGGCTGAAGGTCGAGGGGCGCAGGGCGCTGGACGCCGGAGCGTCCACCGGCGGCTTCACCGATGTGCTGCTGCGCGCCGGTGCCGCGCACGTGGTCGCCGTCGACGTCGGCTACGGACAACTCGCATGGTCTCTGCAGAGCGATGAACGCGTCACCGTCAAGGACCGTACGAACGTACGCGAGTTGACGTTGGAGGCGATCGATGGGGAGCCCGTGGATCTTGTCGTCGGGGATCTGTCCTTCATCCCACTCGGCCTGGTGCTGCCCGCCCTCGCGCGGTGCACGGCGCCCGACGCCGACCTGGTGATGATGGTCAAGCCGCAGTTCGAGGTGGGGAAGGAAAGGCTGGGGAGTGGTGGTGTCGTGCGCAGCCCCGAGCTGCGGGCCGAAGCGGTGCGCGAGGTCGCGCGGCGCGCGGGGGAACTGGGACTCGGCGTGAACGGCGTCACCGCCAGCCCGCTGCCCGGTCCGTCGGGCAATGTCGAGTACTTTCTGTGGCTGCGCGCCGGGGCACCTGCCCTGGACCCGGCCGACGTTGACCGTGCAGTGGCGGAGGGGCCGCGTTGACACAGAGCCGAGCTCGAACTGTTTTCCTGCTCGCCCACACCGGGCGGCCCGCTGCCATCCGCAGCGCGGAGCTCGTCGTCCAGGGGCTGCTGCGCTCCGGGATCGGCGTGCGGGTCCTGGAGGCGGAGGCGGCCGATCTGCCGCTGCCGTCGAGCGTGGAGCTGGTGAAGGAGGCCACCCCGCAGTGCCTCGACGGGTGCGAACTGCTGATCGTGCTCGGGGGCGACGGGACGCTGCTGCGCGGCGCCGAGTTCGCCCGTGCGTCCGGTGTGCCGATGCTCGGCGTCAACCTGGGCCGGGTGGGTTTCCTCGCGGAGGCCGAGCGTGACGACCTCGACAAGGTGGTCGACCGGGTCGTCACCAAGGCGTACGAGGTCGAGGAGCGCATGACCGTCGATGTCGTCGTGCACAGCAACGGCGACATCGTGCACACCGACTGGGCGCTCAACGAGGCCGCCGTGCAGAAGGCCGGCGCCGAGAAGCTGCTCGAAGTCGTCCTGGAGATCGACGGGCGGCCGGTGACCGGCTTCGGCTGCGACGGCATCGTCCTGTCGACGCCGACCGGCTCGACGGCGTACGCCTTCTCCGCCGGCGGACCGGTGGTCTGGCCCGAGGTCGAGGCGCTGCTCATGGTGCCGATCAGCGCGCACGCCCTGTTCGCCAAGCCGCTGGTCACCTCGCCGGACTCGGTGCTCGCGGTGGAGGTGCTGCCGCACGTTCCGCCGGGCGTGCTGTGGTGCGACGGGCGCCGGACGGTGGAGCTGCCGCCGGGGGCGCGGGTCGAGGTGCGGCGCGGGGCGGTGCCGGTGCGGCTCGCTCGGCTGCATCACGCGTCGTTCACGGACCGTCTGGTGGCGAAGTTCGCCCTGCCCGTGGCGGGGTGGCGGGGCGCACCGCACTAGCCGTCGCTCTTGGTTTCGGCGCCGCAGGCCCACTCCCGCGGGTGACATGGTCTGTTTGCGGGTCCTTGTCACCTGCGCCTTCGCACCGACGGGGCGGGGCCCGTCGCACAGCCGGGCCCTGACCTCGTAAGGTCGTGTCCGTGTTGGAGGAGATGCGGATACGGTCGCTCGGAGTCATCGACGACGCGGTCGTCGAGCTGTCGCCGGGCTTCACCGCCGTGACGGGTGAGACCGGTGCGGGCAAGACGATGGTGGTCACCAGCCTCGGGCTGCTGCTCGGTGGACGTGCGGACGCCGCCCTGGTGCGGATCGGCGCGAAGAGCGCGGTCGTGGAGGGGCGCATCGCCGTACCTCCGGGCGGGACGGCGGTCCTACGGGCCGAGGAGGCGGGTGCCGAACTCGACGACGGGGCGTTGCTGATCAGCCGTACCGTTTCCGCGGAGGGGCGGTCGCGGGCGCACCTGGGCGGGCGCTCGGTGCCTGTGGGGGTCCTCGCGGAGCTGGCCGACGAACTCGTCGCCGTGCACGGTCAGACCGACCAGCAGGGGCTGCTCAAGCTGTCCCGGCAGCGGCAGGCGCTCGACCGGTACGCGGGGGACGCGGTCGCCGCGCCGCTCGCGAAGTACGCGGGCGCCTACCGTCGGCTGCGCGCGATCTCGGCCGAGCTGGACGAGATCACCACACGTGCGCGAGAACGCGCCCAGGAAGCCGACATGCTGCGCTTCGGGCTCGACGAGATCGCGGCTGTGGAGCCGCGTGCGGGCGAGGACGTGGAGCTGGCCGCCGAGGCCGAGCGGCTCGGCCACGCGGAGGCGCTCGCGTCCGCCGCCACGGCCGCGCACGCCGCGCTCGCGGGCAACCCCGAGGACCCGGAGGGCATCGACGCCACCACGCTCGTGGCGGGCGCGCACCGGGCCCTGGAGGCGGTGCGGTCCCACGACTCCGCGCTCGCCGCGCTGTCCGCGCGGATCGGGGAGATCGGGATTCTGCTGGGTGACGTGGCGGGGGAGCTGGCCGGGTACGCCGACGACCTCGACGCCGACCCGCTGCGGCTCGCGGCGGTGGAGGAGCGCCGGGCCGGGCTCACGCAGCTCACCCGGAAGTACGGCGCGGACATCAACGCCGTGCTGGCGTGGGCCGAGCAGAGTGCCGCCCGGCTCCTCGAACTCGACGGCGACGACGAGCGGATCGGCGAGCTGACCGGGGAGCGGGACGCGCTGCGGGCCGAACTGGGCGGGCTCGCACAGGCGCTGACGGACGCGCGCACCGAGGCCGCCGAACGGTTCGCCGCCGCCGTGACCGCCGAACTGGCCTCGCTCGCCATGCCCCACGCGCGCGTGTCGTTCGAGATCCGGCAGACCGACGACCCCGAGGGCGTCGAACTCGACGGCCGTACGGTCGCGTACGGGCCCGCGGGCGTCGACGAGGTCGAGCTCCTGCTCGCCCCGCACCCCGGGGCGCCGCCGCGGCCCATCGCCAAGGGCGCCTCCGGCGGTGAGCTCTCGCGGGTGATGCTCGCGGTGGAGGTCGTGTTCGCGGGGACGGATCCGGTGCCCACGTATCTGTTCGACGAGGTCGACGCCGGTGTCGGCGGCAAGGCGGCGGTCGAGATCGGGCGGCGGCTCGCGCGGTTGGCCAGGACCGCACAGGTCGTGGTCGTGACGCATCTGCCGCAGGTGGCCGCGTTCGCCGACCGGCAGCTGCTGGTGGAGAAGACCAACGACGGGTCGGTCACCCGGTCCGGGGTGAAGGTCCTCGAGGGCGAGGAACGCATCCGTGAGCTGTCCCGCATGCTCGCGGGCCAGGAGGACTCCGAGACGGCTCGGGCACATGCGGAGGAGCTGCTGGCCACGGCGCGGGCCGACGCGTAGCGCGGAGCCGGGTGCGGTTCTTCGCCGCGCCGCGGCGCCGCCCCCCGGCTTCGTAAAGTGGCCCCATGATCGCAGCCATCCGCAAAGCCACCAGCCTCGGTCTCACCGCGGCCACCACGCGCACCGCCGTCGCAGCCCTGCGGGCGTGGTCCCCCGGTGGCTCCGAGCGCTGGCAGCGCGAGAACTACGCCGGGCGCACGGTCGAGTTGTACGCGGGCCCCGCGACGGTCGCCGGAGCTGCCCTGGGGGCCGGCCGCGTGCACAGGAGCGCTGCCCTGGCCGTGCTCGCCGCCGGTGCGTGCGGCGGCTACGACGACATCGTCGGGGCCGGTGATCCGCGGCGCGGGTTCCGGGCCCACCTCGGGGCGCTGAGGGACGGTGAAGTGACCAGCGGCACGGTCAAGTTGGTCGGGATATCGGCGGCCGGGCTGATCGCGGGCGCCCTGCTCAAGGAACGTCCGCTCGACAAGGTCCTCGCCGGAGTGGTGATCGCGGGGACCGCGCACTTCGTCAACCTCGTGGACGTCCGCCCGGGGCGGGCCGCCGCCGCCGTGCTCGCACTGGGGGCGCCCGGGCTGCTCCGGGGCGGGCCCGCGGGGGAGTTGTCAGCGGCGGCGATGGGCGCGGCCGCGGCCGTACTCCCCGACGACCTCGGCGAGCGCGCCATGATCGGCGACACCGGGGCCCACGCGCTCGGCGCGGCCCTGGGCACCGCCATCGTCGCGGGCAACGGGCGCGTGGCCCTGATCGCGCACGCGGCGGCACTGGTGGCCGCGACGGCGTACGGGGAGAAGGTCAGCGAGGTGGCACGGGCGGTGGGGCGGGCGGGGGTGTGAGGGTCGGTGCCGGCTGACGGCTGCTGTCGGCCTGCTGCCGGGGGCCTTGGCCCGTCTTCGGCCGGCCCCTCAACGCACCGAACAATGCACCGAAGCCGTGCACGACAGCTCACCCGACCCGCGTCGAACCCTCGTCGAACAAGCCTCCCCGCCGCCGGCTCCCACCTCATCATCCGCCCCCATCCCGAAGCCCCAGCGCCCCGCGCCCCCCGACGCTCCTAGTCCTCCGGACCCACCGCACACGCGCCAAATCATCCCAAGTCAGCTCGAAACAACCGTACTTCTCACTCATGTGAGTGACCGGGCTCGTGAGGTTCGCCGCTCTTGCGTGTGTGGGGTTCGTCGGTGGTCCCGGAACACCCGTGCGTGCTGGCATCCTTGACGCAGTACGCGGAGCACCACGTGCGGTACACCCCCATCGCGCGATCTTTCTGTACTTTTCTTCGTGACCGTCCGACGCCGAACCAGGAGCCCCGGCCACGTGAGCCACGTGAGCAGCCACTCACCGCAGGGCCAGTCGCCGCTGCGCACCGTGCAGGTGCTCGGCGGCGGGAGCGCGGGCAGCAGCGCGCATGTGCGGTCGCTGGCCTCGGGGCTCGTCGCCCGGGGCGTGCGGGTGACCGTGTGCGCCCCCTCCGAGGCGGACCGTGCGTACGGTTTCACCGGCGTCGGCGCCGAGCACGTACATGTGCCGCGCAGCAGTGATCCGGCTTCGGTGGCCGTACTGCGGGCGGCCTGCGCGGAGGCCGACCTCGTGCACGCGCACGGTCTGCACGCCGCGCTGCGGGCCGCGCTCGCGCTGAGCGGGCGGCGGCACACCCCGCTCGTCGTCACCTGGCACACCCGCGCGTACGCCGAGGGCGCCCGCGCACATCTGCTGCGGATGCTGGAGCGGCGCGTCGCCAGGGCGGCCGCCGTCGTGCTCGGGACCTCGTCCGACCTGGTGGACCGGGCCCGCAGCAGGGGAGCGCGGGACGCCCGGCTCGCCGCCGTCACCTTTCCCTCCCCACGAGGGACCGACGAGTACGAGGACCCCGACCGGCTGCGGCACAAGGCGCGAGCCGAACTCGGCGCCACCGGCCGCCCGTTGCTCATGGCGGTCGGCTCCCTGGACCGCCACCGCGGCTACGAGACACTGCTGGACGCTGCGCGGGCGTGGCGGGGCCTCGACCCGGCGCCATTGCTCGTGATCGCCGGAGAGGGGCCGCTGCGTACGGTGCTGCAGCGGCGTGTCGAGGACGAGGAGCTGCCGGTCCGGCTGGTCGGGCGGCGCGACGACATCACCGAGCTGCTCGCCGCCGCCGACCTCGCGCTGCTGCCCAGCAGTTGGGAGTCCCGGTCGGTCCTCGCCCAGGAGGCCCTCCACGCGCGCGTGCCGCTGGTCGCGACCCAGGTCGGCGGCATCCCCGAACTGGTCGGTGACGCGGCCGAACTCGTGCCGTACGGCGACGCGGGGGCGCTCGCCGAAGCTGTCGTACGCCTTCTCGACGATCCCGCGCGCCGGGAGTGGCTGAAGGAGCGGGGCGCTCAGCAGGCCGCCACCTGGCCCACCGAGGACGAGACCGTCGCCCAAGTGCTCAGCGTGTACGACGAGTTGACCCAGCCGAGACCGCTGGGCTGACGCGGCCGGGTCCTCACGCCGTTACGGCACGTGCCGGCGCGCCCGCAGGGCCAGGCTCAACGCCAGGACCGTCTGCGGGTCGTCGAGGTCAGTGCCCAGCAACTCCCCGATGCGGGCCAGGCGGTTGTAGAGCGTCTGGCGGTTGAGGTGCAGTTCACGGGCCGTCTCCGCCTTGCGACCCGCGTGCGCCAAGTACGTCTCCAGGGTGGGCAGCAGCGGCGGCTTGGAGCGGTGGTCGTGGTCGCGCAGGGGGCCGATCGCCCGGTCCACGAACGCCGCCAGGTCCTGGTGGTCGCGCAGCCGCCACAGCAGCAGGTCGATGTCGAGGCGGCGGGCGTCGTACCAGGGGCGGTCCGAGAGGCCCTGCGCCGCCGTCGCCGTCTCCGCCGCGTGCCGCAGGCCGGCCGAGGCAGCCGCCCAGCCGCCCGCGACCCCGACGACCACCACGGGGGGCTGTGCGCCGGGCCGTTGCATACCCGCCCGTTCCACACCCGCCCGCAGCGCCCCCGCGACGCGGTCCGCGACCGCCGAGCGTTCGGACTCCGAGCGCAAGCCCAGCAGCAGTGGGACACGGCCCTCGACCGGACGTACGCCCAGCAGTACCGGCACCCCCACCGATGCCAGCTCCTCCGCGACCGCCCGTGCCAGGACGGCCCAACCGCCGCCCGGGGCAAGGCCGTCGGCGAGCCGCATCACGACCGGCAGGAGGGGGCTGTTGCCGGGCTTGAAGCCGAGCACGCGGGCCTGCGCGGGCGCATCCTCCGCCGCGATGCGGCCCTCGGCGAGGTCGGTCAGGAAGTCGCCGCGTCCGCGTGCCGCGAGCTCCTCCTCCTGGCGGGCCTGCATCAGGACGACGGCCAGGATGCCCGCGGCCCGCTCCGCCGCGATGCGGTGGACGGGGGCGAGCGGGGCGCTGACGGGCAGCAGGACCAGCCGGGCGCGGACCGACCCGGTGCCGGGGCCGCCGCCGGGCACGTCCACGATCGCCGTCCCCGCGGGCGGCTCCTCCTTGTGCTGGCCGCGCAGACCCTCCCACACCTGGAGCGGATCGGCGCCCGCGGGCCCGGCTCCCGCGGCGTACAGGAGCTGTCCGTCCGCCGTCTCCAGGAACACCGGGTTGCCGCTGAAGTCCGCCAGGATGCCGAGCACCTGGGGTACGCCGCCTCCGCCGAGGAGGGCCTCGGTGCAACGCCGGTGGACCTCCTCCGCCTGCTGGAGCAGCGCGTAGTGGCCGTTGACGATCTCTGTGTGGATCTCCTCCGTGACCGTCACGAAGGGCACCTCGCGGTGCAGCTGGACCAGCGGGAGGCCGGCCGCCCTGGCGGTCTCCACGAGGGCGGCGGGCAGCCGGGTGAAGCGCGGGCCGAGTTCGACGACGAGCGCCGCGATGCCGCGTTCGGCGAGTGTGCGCACGAAGACGCGCTGGTCGGCGGGGCGGGTGCCGAGGCCGTAGCCCGTGGTCAGCAGCAGTTCGCCACCCTTGAGCAGGGAGGCGATGTTGGGGACCTCGCCCGCGTGCACCCAGCGCACCGTGCGCTGCAGCCGGTCGGCGCCCGCGAGGATCTCCGGCAGCCCGCTGCGCAGACCGGGCAGCTCCAGGGCCCGCTGCACGGTGATTCCGGCGCCCGCGCCGGCGGCCTGCGCGCCCTGGGTGTCGAGACGGGGATCGGTACGGCTGTCCATGCAGCGGACGCTACCCGGGGACACGTCCTGGTGACATCTCCGAGCGGGTCACGGGAACGATCACGGGGCCGGAGGCACCCTCTATGCCGGAGCGATGTTGTGGTTGAAGCGGAAGACGTTGTCCGGGTCGTACTCCGCTTTCACCGCGGCCAGACGCCGGGTGTTCTCGGCGCCGAGGCCGGCCACCACCCGGTCCCTGCCCTCGTTGCCGATGAAGTTGAGGTAGACCGCGCCGGTGCTCCACGGCTGGACCTCGGCGCGCACGTCCTTGACCCACTGGACACAGCGTTCGTCGTCGGCCGGGTCCTCCCAGATGCCGAAGGGGTGCACGGCCCAGGGCGCGTCCCGGTACGGCACCGGGAACTCGGCGGGCCCCGACGCGATCGCGCCGCCCTGCGGGAACAGCACATGCTGGGTTCCCGTGGGCACGGGCAGGCGCTCGCCGAGGGCGCAGAAGACGTCCAGCAGTTCGTCGGGGGCTCCCGTCAGGTACTCCGCGGACCAGTGGTTCCGCATGTTCGGCGGGTCGTCGAACATGGTCTGGAAGTCCGCGTAGGGCACGGCGGTGAGCATCTCGACCTCGTGCGGCAGCGCCAGCAGTGGCTGGGCGAGCTTGCGCAGGTCCTCCTCGGCGCCCGCGTACGTCAGCAGGGCGCCGCACAGCCGCTGCCCCACCAGGTGCTCAGGGATGAACGGCTCGGGCGGGCCGGTCAGGTAGATGACGCCGCCGCTGGCCTCGGGCGGGCCGGCCGCGATGATCTCGCGGTAGGTGCGGGTCACCTCCGGGCCGTGTTCCGGCAGGCACATCATCATGCAGATCGAGAACTCGGGCAGCTCGTGGAGGCCGAGGACGAGCGCGGTGGCGATGCCGAAGTTCCCGCCGCCGCCGTGCAGGGCCCAGAACAGCTCGGGGTTCTCCTCCTGGCTCGCCCGGACCGTCGTGCCGTCCGCGGTGACCAGTTCGACGCCGAGCAGATTGTCGACGGCAAGGCCGAAGGCCCGGTCCAGCCAGCCGGTGCCGCCGCCGAGGACGAAGCCGCCGACGCCGGTCGTGGAGGCGCGACCGCCGGTGGTCGCGAGGGCGTGCGGCTGGGTGGCACGGTCGAGATCGCTCATGGTGGCGCCACCCGCGATACGGGCCGACCGTGCCCCGGGGTCCACCGTCACGTCGTGCATCCGGCGTAGGTCGATCACCAGACCGCCGTCGTTGAGCGCCATGCCCGCCACACTGTGGCCGCCGCCGCGCACCGCGATCGGCAGGTCCAGCTCCCGCGCGAAGCGCACGCCGCGGATGACGTCCGCCTCGTTCGCGCACTGTGCGATCACGGCGGGGCGCCGGTCGATCATCGCGTTGAAGACGACCCTGGCGTCGTCGTAACCAGGATCTCCGGGAGCGAGGACCTCTCCGTCCAGATCCGCGCGGAGCGCGGCAAGTGCCGCACCCGCCTTGGAGAGGGAAGCCATGGAAGCCGCCCCCTTTCTCACAGAGGGGACCCTCTCAGCCTAAGCAGGTGCGGCGGATTCGGCCTGTTCAGCCGCCGTACGCGCCCGAGGCGGTCAGCCGCAGTGCCGTGTCGATCAACGGGACGTGACTGAAGGCCTGCGGGAAGTTCCCGACCTGGCGCTGCAGGCGCGAGTCCCACTCCTCGGCGAGCAGGCCCAGATCGTTGCGCAGGGCCAGCAGCTTCTCGAAGAGCTTGCGGGCCTCGTCCACGCGGCCGATCATCGCGAGGTCGTCCGCCATCCAGAACGAGCAGGCGAGGAACGCACCCTCGTCGCCCTCCAGGCCGTCCACGCCCGCGTCCTCACCGGAGGTGGGGTAGCGCAGGATGAAGCCGTCCTCCGTGGACAGCTCGCGTTGGATCGCCTCGATCGTGCCGATCACGCGCTTGTCGTCCGGCGGCAGGAAGCCCATCTGCGGGATGAGCAGCAGCGACGCGTCCAGCTCCCTGGAGCCGTACGACTGCGTGAACGTGTTGCGCTCCTTGTCGTAGCCCTTCTCGCACACGTCCCGGTGGATGTCGTCGCGCAGCTCGCGCCACTTCTCGATCGGGCCGTCCGCGTCGCCGGACTCGATGAGCTTGATCGTGCGGTCGACGGCGACCCAGGCCATCACCTTGGAGTGCACGAAGTGGCGGCGCGGACCGCGCACCTCCCAGATGCCCTCGTCCGGCTCGTCCCAGTGGTCCTCCAGGTAGCGGATCAGCTTCAACTGGAGCAGCGAGGCGTAGTCGTTGCGGGCCAGGCCCGTCATGTGCGCCAGGTGCAGCGCCTCGGTGACCTCGCCGTACACGTCCAGCTGGAGCTGGTGCGCCGCGCCGTTGCCGACGCGCACCGGGCCCGAATTCTCGTACCCGGGAAGCCAGTCGAGCTCCGCCTCGCCCAACTCCCGTTCGCCCGCGATGCCGTACATGATCTGCAGGTTCTCCGGGTCGCCGGCGACCGCGCGCAGCAGCCACTCGCGCCAGGCGCGGGCCTCGTCGCGGTAGCCGGTGCGCAGCAGCGAGGAGAGGGTGATGGCGGCGTCGCGCAGCCATGTGTAGCGGTAGTCCCAGTTGCGGACGCCGCCGATCTCCTCCGGGAGGGAGGTGGTCGGCGCGGCGACGATGCCGCCGGTCGGCGCGTACGTCAGGGCCTTCAGCGTGATCAGGGAGCGGACCACGGCCTCACGGTAGGGGCCGTGATACGTGCACTGCTCCACCCACTCGCGCCAGAAGTCCTCGGTGGCCTCGAGCGACTGCTCGGGCTCGGGCAGCGGCGGCGGCTGCTTGTGCGAGGGCTCCCAGGAGATGGTGAACGCGATCCGGTCGCCCGGCGCCACCGTGAAGTCGGCGTACGTGGTCAGCGCCTTGCCGTAGGTCTCGCAGGCCGTGTCGAACCACACCGAGTCGGGCCCGGCGACGGCGACCGTGCGCCCCTCGTGCTTGTGCACCCAGGGCACCACACGCCCGTACGAGAAGCGCATCCGCAGCGCCGAGCGCATAGGCACCCGGCCCGTGACGCCCTCCACGATCCGGATCAGCTGCGGCGCGCCGTCGCGCGGGGGCATGAAATCGGTCACGCGGACCGTGCCGCGCGGGGTGTCCCACTCGGATTCGAGGATCAGCGAGTCGCCGCGATAAGTGCGGCGGGAGGCTCTCGGCGGCTCCGCGTCGGCGGCGTGCGCCGGGCCGAGGCGCCAGAAACCATGCTCGTCGGTGCCGAGGAGGCCCGCGAAAATGGCATGCGAGTCGAAGCGGGGCAGGCACAGCCAGTCGACTGTGCCGTCCCGGCAGACCAGTGCTGCTGTCTGCATGTCTCCGATAAGTGCGTAGTCCTCGATGCGCCCGGCCACGTGCATCTCCAGTCGAACGGCCACGTCGCCCCCCGAGGGGCGGTCGCTCTGCGGTCAAGGGAACGGTGTTGAAGCGTCGGTGCGAAACGTCAATTGTCGGTGCGATGAGCGGTGTGATTGTCGTTGCGCAACGAACTGACGAGCTCTCGTGGTTCCGGGATACGGGCGGGGATGGTGCCGTGTGCCGGCCGGGCTCGGCAGCGAGTGTCCGAGCAGGATACGACGCACGTGGATGATCCGCGTGCCGCTCCCGGCAACCCGGATGAGCCGATCGGGTGAGTGCCGTGCGGGGTCCGTGTCGACCTGTGTGCAGAGCGTGGCCGGAAGCGGTCTCCTCCTGTCGCTGATACCCTGGTAGCCCGTGGACCGGTGGGCAAGAAACCCCCGAACCGCAGCGACGGCGCCCCCGGAATCTTCCCGGTGGGACGCCGGCACGCACCCCATACCGCGACCACGGGAGCCCCCTCTTGGCCATGCCGCCCGCTGCTTTCCGAAACAGCACAGCCACGACGACCAAGCACATCTTCGTCACCGGGGGTGTCGCCTCCTCCCTCGGCAAGGGCCTGACCGCCTCCAGCCTGGGCGCGCTGCTCAAGGCGCGGGGTCTGCGGGTCACGATGCAGAAGCTCGACCCGTATTTGAATGTCGACCCGGGCACGATGAACCCGTTCCAGCACGGAGAGGTGTTCGTCACCAACGATGGTGCCGAGACCGACCTGGACATCGGACACTACGAGCGCTTCCTCGACGTTGACTTGGACGGCTCCGCCAATGTCACTACAGGACAGGTGTACTCGACGGTCATCGCCAAGGAGCGGCGCGGCGAGTACCTGGGCGACACCGTCCAGGTCATCCCGCACATCACCAACGAGATCAAGCACCGCATCCGCCGTATGGCGACGGACGACGTCGACGTCGTGATCACCGAGGTCGGTGGCACGGTCGGCGACATCGAGTCGCTGCCGTTCCTGGAGACCGTCCGCCAGGTCCGTCACGAGGTCGGTCGCGACAACGTCTTCGTGGTGCACATCTCGCTCCTGCCGTACATCGGTCCGTCCGGGGAGCTGAAGACGAAGCCCACCCAGCACTCGGTTGCGGCGCTGCGGAACATCGGTATCCAGCCCGACGCGATCGTCCTGCGCGCCGACCGCGAGGTGCCGACCGCCATCAAGCGCAAGATCTCGCTGATGTGCGACGTCGACGAGGCGGCCGTGGTCGCGGCCATCGACGCCAAGTCGATCTACGACATCCCGAAGGTCCTGCACACCGAGGGCCTCGACGCGTACGTCGTCCGCAAGCTGGACCTGCCGTTCCGCGACGTGGACTGGACGACCTGGGACGACCTGCTCGACCGCGTCCACAACCCGCTGCACGAGATCAACCTGGCGCTGGTCGGCAAGTACATCGACCTGCCCGACGCCTACCTCTCGGTCACCGAGGCACTGCGCGCCGGCGGCTTCGCCAACAAGGCCCGCGTGAAGATCAAGTGGGTCACCTCGGACGACTGCAAGACCCCGGCGGGCGCCGCGGGGCAGCTCGGTGACGTCGACGCGATCTGCATCCCCGGCGGCTTCGGCGACCGCGGTGTCTCCGGCAAGGTCGGCGCCATCCAGTACGCCCGCGAGAACAAGATCCCGCTGCTGGGTCTCTGCCTGGGTCTGCAGTGCATCGTGATCGAGGCCGCGCGCAACCTGGCCGACATCCCGGACGCCAACTCCACCGAGTTCGACTCCGCCACCGGCCACCCGGTCATCTCCACCATGGCCGAGCAGCTCGACATCGTGGCGGGCGAGGGCGACATGGGCGGCACGATGCGTCTGGGCATGTACCCGGCCAAGCTCGCCGAGGGCTCCATCGTGCGCGAGGTGTACGACGGCAAGGAGTACGTCGAGGAGCGCCACCGTCACCGCTACGAGGTGAACAACGCCTACCGTGCCGAACTGGAGAAGCAGGCCGGTCTGCAGTTCTCCGGCACTTCCCCGGACGGCAAGCTCGTGGAGTACGTCGAGTACCCGCGCGAGGTGCACCCTTACCTGGTGGCGACCCAGGCGCACCCCGAGCTGCGCTCGCGTCCCACCCGCCCGCACCCGCTCTTCGCGGGCCTGGTCAAGGCCGCTGTGGAGCGCAAGACGGGCAAGTGACACAAGGGTTGTACGGTGGCCGGGGTGCGCGTCCTTCACGAGGTGCGCGTCCCGGCTTTCCCTTTCCGGCTTGCTTTTTCGCCGGATTCTTTTTTGTCAGCTGCTTTTGTGTACGTGTGCGGTACGTGTGGGAGGACAGGGCATGACGATCAACGACATCGCCGAGGAGTGGGAGGTCAAGGCGACCTCGACCCCCTTCGTCGGGAACAAGACCTCCGTGCGCACCGACGACGTGGTCATGCCCGACGGCTCGGTCGTCCACCGCGACTACCAGGTCCACCCCGGCTCCGTGGCCGTCCTCGCCCTCGACGACGAGGAGCGCGTCGTGGTGCTGCGCCAGTACCGGCACCCCGTGCGCCACAAGCTCTGGGAGATCCCCGCCGGCCTGCTCGACATCCCCGGCGAGAACCCGCTGCACGCGGCCCAGCGCGAACTGTACGAAGAGGCGCACATCAAGGCCGAGGACTGGCGTGTGCTGACCGACGTCTACACGACCCCCGGCGGCTGCGACGAGGCCGTCCGCATCTTCCTCGCCCGCGACCTGTCCGAGGCCGACGGGCAGCGCTTCGAGGTCGAGGACGAGGAGGCCGACATGGAACTCGCCCGGGTCTCCGTCGACGAACTCGTCCGTGGTGTCCTGGCCGGAGACCTGCACAACAACTGTCTGGTCGTCGGCGTCCTGTCGCTGGTCGCGGCCAGGAACGGCGAGGGACTCGACGCGCTGCGCCCCGCCGAGGCGCCGTGGCCCGCCCGACCCTTCGAGGCCTGACCCCTCCGCACCGCGCCCACGACACCTCCGGTCCTACGATCGGCTGATCCGATCGGGGGATGTGTCCGCCGCGCTCCACACGGATCGTCGCAGAGCGTGAACTAGGCTCTGAAAACGCCCCGTCCGGAGTCCCGGCGGGCTTGCGCGCGCAGTGGGACGGGAGTGTGGCCCGTGACGGATCAGGCGGTGGCCAACGACGGCACGAAAGTGTCGTCACAGGGGCAGCGCCCGGCTGCCCGGTCCGCTCCCACGGAGAGTCAGTTCCTCGGCCGTACAAGAGAGTTGAGGGAACTCAGGGCCGACATCGAGCGTGCCGGCCTCGACACCCTCTCCGGCCGCAAGGCGCCCCGCGCCCGGGTGCTGCTCATCGCGGGCAAGCCCGGTTCCGGCCGCACCGCGCTCGCCGAGGAACTCGTACGGCAGGTCGCCGAGAGTTACTCCGACGGAGTGCTGCGCGCCCGGCTCACCGAGCCCGACGGCACGCCGGTGCCCCCCGAGCGCACCGCCCGCGACCTGCTCACCGCGCTGGAGCTGCCCGCCCCCGCCGGAGCCTCGGCCGACGACCTCGCCCATACGCTGCGCGAGGCCCTCGCCACCCGCCGAGCCGTCCTGCTGCTCGACGACGCCGCGGACGCCGAGCAGGTCGACGCGCTGCTGCCGGACCGGCCCGAGTGCCTGGTCGTCGCCGTCTCCGGGGGGCCGCTGACCGGCATCGCGGACGTGCGGCCCTGCACCCTGGGCGGGCTGGACACCAAGTCCGCCCTGGAGCTGCTCACCCGGCACACCGGCTCGGTGCGCATCACCGTCGACCCGCGTGCCGCCGAGGACCTGGTCGAGGAGTGCGCCGGCCAGCCCGCGGCCCTGGAGCTCGCCGGGCGCTGGCTGGCCGCCCGGCCCCAGGCAGCCGTCGCCGACCTCGCCAAGCATCTGCGCACCGAGGGCGAGGAGGGCACGGTACTGGCCCGGGCCTTCCGGCTCTCCTACGCCCTGCTGCCCAGTGCCGCCGCGCGGATACTGCGACTGCTCTCCCTCGCCCCCGCCGGCCTCGTGGACCCGCACACCGCCTCGGCGCTCGCCGGCTGTTCGGTCAACGCGGCCCGCACCACCCTGGACGACTTCGTGGCGCTCGGCCTCGTCCGGGCCGTCGACTCGCCGCTGCCGCAGTACGAGGTGCCGGGCTGCCTGCTCCCGCTGCTGGGCGCCCTCACCGAGACCCACGACCGCCCGGCCGAGCTGCAGCTGGCCCGCGCCCGCATGCTGGAGCGGACCGTACGGCTGCTGGTGTCCTGTCGCGCCATCACCGAGACCGACAGCTCGCCCGCCCGCGAGAAGCTCGCCGGGATGCCCCGTGCCCTGCGCTTCCCCAGCCCCCGGGCCGCCGAGGACTGGCTGCGCATCCGGCAGCCCGCCCTGCTCGCCTCCGCCCGGCTCGCGGTCGCCGACGGGGAGCTGGACACCCTCGCCCGGCGCCTGATGGCGGCGCTGGTGCGGGCGATGGTCGCGCACTTCGGTACGCGGGCGGCGGCGCCCGAGCTGTACGGCATCCACCGGCTCGTCCTCGATGTCGCCGAGCGCCGCGAGCTGCCCCGGGAGCAGGCCGCGGCCCTGCTGAACCTCGGCGACCTGGACGCGCAGACCGGCCGCACGACCGACGCGCTGGCCCGCTACCGGGCGGCCCTGGACGCCGGACGCGAGGCGAACGACCCGTACGCGACCGGCCGCGCGATGGAATCCGTAGGCGGCGCCCACCAGGAGCTGGAGGACTGGGACCGGGCCGCCGACTGGTACGGCAGGGCGCTCGCCCAGCGCCTCGCCCGCGACGAGCGGGTGGACGCCGCCCGGCTGTACGGCCGTATCGCCACCGCGCACACCTACGCGGGCCGCTACGGCGAGGCGCTGCGGAACTGGCGCGCCGCGCTCGCCGGGCACCGCAAGAACGGCGATGTGGGCGCCCAGGCAAGGGCGTTGAGCGAGATGGCGCGGGTGCAGGAGTACGCGGGCCGTCCCGAGGAGTCGCTGCGCACCTGCCAGGAGGCGGTCGAGTGGGCGCGTCGCGCCGAGGAGGTCCGTCTGCAGGCCGCGCTGCAGCTGCGGATGGCCGACACGCTGGACCGGCTCGGCGACTCCGCCGCCGCCCGACTGCACCGAGGGGCGGCCGAGCGCATGCTGGGAGATGAGCTCCCACAGAGCGCGACAGCCAGGGAACAAGGCGCTAACGCCTACGAAATCCGTAGTGCATCCGCAGAAGATTGATGCATTGAAAGGCTAGACAGAGAGAAACCCTTCATTAGACTGGCTCTGCCGCGTTCTTTCGTGGTGTCTCCCGGTGCGCCCCTGTGCATCCGGATATGACATGCATTGCCCCGGCTCGCATGGGCCTGGCAACCGCAGCCCCAGAACCCTCTGAGCCAAGGACCGTGATCCACGTGAAGGTCGGCATCCCCCGCGAGGTCAAGAACAACGAGTTCCGGGTGGCCATCACCCCCGCCGGTGTGCACGAGCTCGTGCGCCACGGCCACCAGGTCGTCATCGAGCAGGGCGCCGGTGCGGGCTCGTCGATCCCGGACGAGGAGTACGTCTCCGCCGGTGCCCGGATCCTCGCGACCGCGGACGAGGTGTGGGCCACCGCCGACCTGCTGCTGAAGGTCAAGGAGCCCATCGCCGAGGAGTACCACCGTCTCCGCAAGGACCAGACGCTCTTCACCTACCTGCACCTGGCCGCCTCCAAGGAGTGCACCGACGCGCTCATCGAGTCCGGCACCACGGCGATCGCGTACGAGACCGTCGAGCTCCCCAGCCGCGCCCTGCCCCTGCTCGCCCCGATGTCCGAGGTCGCGGGCCGGCTGGCCCCGCAGGTCGGCGCCTACCACCTGATGCGCTCGGTCGGCGGCCGCGGTGTGCTCCCCGGCGGCGTCCCCGGCACGCAGCCCGCGCGGGCCGTCGTCATCGGCGGCGGCGTCTCCGGCTGGAACGCCACGCAGATCGCCGTCGGCATGGGCTTCCACATCACGCTGCTCGACCGCGACATCAACAAGCTGCGCGAGGCGGACAAGGTCTTCGGCACCAAGGTCCGGGCGATCATGTCCAACGCCTTCGAGCTCGAGAAGGCCGTTCTGGACGCCGACCTCGTCATCGGCGCGGTGCTCATCCCGGGCGCCAAGGCCCCGAAGCTCGTCACCAACGAGCTCGTGTCGCGGATGAAGCCGGGAAGTGTTCTTGTCGACATCGCGATCGACCAGGGCGGCTGCTTCGAGGACTCGCGCCCCACCACGCACGCCGAGCCGACCTTCCCGGTCCACAACTCGGTCTTCTACTGCGTCGCCAACATGCCCGGCGCCGTGCCCAACACCTCGACGTACGCGCTGACCAACGCCACGCTGCCGTACATCGTGGAGCTCGCCGACCGGGGCTGGGTCGAGGCGCTGCGCCGCGACGCCGCGCTCGCCAAGGGGCTCAACACCCATGACGGCAAGGTCGTTTACCGCGAGGTCGCCGAGGCGCACGGCCTGGAGCACGTCGAGTTGGAGACTTTGCTCGGCTGAGCCCGCCGAGGGCGCCAGGAGTCGACTTACCGGCTGACTCATGACTGCCGCCCGGTCGACTCGCGGCCGACAAAAGGCGATACGTCAACACAGGTCGTCAACACCGCGCACCCGGCCGGACCTTGCCAGACAAGGTCCGGCCGGATGTGTGTCGGGTCACTTTGCGACACTCGATCAACTTGCCGCGAACGTAACTCTTTAACCGATTCGCACACCGGTGAAACCTGCTGTGCGACGGCCTTACGCCCTTGACAGAGGGGTGTTCGGTTGCCGACACATCGGGCCGGGTCCGGCGGATTGTGTTGCTGCGGACCGGTGACACGCCATAGAGTCGCCAACCGTCGGCATGGTGCCACGCTGACCTATCTAGAAGTTTCCTGGTCACCAAGGAGGTAAGACGACTTGTGAATGAGTCGACATTTACTCCCGGGGGTGGTCAACCAGGAATGCCTGCGCGGGGCCAGGGCCCGGTCGGGCTCGAGGCTGTCGGCTCCGTCGCTGTGCGTACCTTCGCCGCCCGTCAAAGTCCGCAGAAGACTCGGACAGCACACCAGAGCATGGATGGCCATCACGTGAACGCCATGGCCGGCAACGGAAGTGGCGAGAACCACACCCACTTCGCCGACTACGACGAACTGCCCGAAGGGCACTTCTACGACCCCGACGCCGAGTACGAGCCCGATCCCGAGTACGCGGCCACGCTCGCGCCCGACGCTGCCCGCCAGCGCCGCGAGCGCGTCGGTCCCACCGGGCGCCCGCTGCCGTACTTCCCGATTCCGGGCCCGCTGACCGATCACGGACCCGCGAAGATCATCGCGATGTGCAACCAGAAGGGCGGCGTGGGCAAGACCACGTCGACCATCAACCTGGGTGCCGCGCTCGCGGAGTACGGACGCCGGGTGCTGCTCGTCGACTTCGACCCGCAGGGCGCGCTGTCCGTGGGCCTCGGCGTCAACCCGATGGAGCTCGACCTCACCGTCTACAACCTGCTCATGGAGCGGGGCATGGCGGCCGACGAGGTGCTCCTGAAGACGGCGGTCCCGAACATGGACCTGCTGCCCAGCAACATCGACCTGTCCGCCGCCGAGGTGCAGCTCGTCTCCGAGGTCGCGCGCGAGTCCACGCTCCAGCGTGCGCTCAAGCCCCTGATGGCCGACTACGACTACATCGTGATCGACTGTCAGCCCTCGCTCGGTCTGCTCACCGTCAACGCCCTGACGGCCGCCCACAAGGTGATAGTGCCGTTGGAGTGCGAGTTCTTCGCGCTGCGTGGTGTCGCGCTGCTCACCGAGACCATCGAGAAGGTCCAGGAGCGGCTGAACCCCGAGCTGGAGCTCGACGGCATCCTCGCCACGATGTACGACTCCCGCACGGTGCACAGCCGTGAGGTGCTCGCGCGCGTGGTCGAGGCGTTCGACGATCACGTCTACCACACGGTGATCGGCCGGACCGTCCGCTTCCCGGAGACCACCGTCGCCGGTGAACCGATCACCACGTACGCCTCCAACTCCGTTGGTGCCGCCGCCTATCGCCAGCTCGCCAGGGAGGTGCTCGCCCGGTGTCACGCCGAGTGAGTCTGCCGGGGGCCGACGAACTGTTCCGTACCACCGGGGGAATGGCGCTGCAGGCGTCCAGCCCCTCTCGCCGGGCCAACGGCGAGGCCCGGGTGCCGGGTCCGGCGGGGGAGAGCGACGCGGCCGCCGCCGGTGACGACGCACCGCAGTCGGTGCCCGTCCAGGGCGGTGACGGCGAGGGCGACGAACATGTCGCCACCGACGCCGAGTCCGACGCGGGGGAATCCCGCAGCCGGGCCGCGGCGGCGGAGCGCTCCGGGCGACGTCAGGGACCGCAGGAAGGTTCTGCCGCGGCCGAGTCGCGCAGCAGCAAGCGCCAGCGCGCCGCCAACCGCCGCCCCAGCGGGCGGGAGCGGCACGACGAGAAGATCACGGTGTACGTGTCCGCCGAGGAGCTCATGGACCTGGAGCACGCCCGTCTGGTGCTCCGGGGCGAGCACGGGCTCGCCGTCGACCGCGGGCGGATCGTCCGCGAGGCGGTCGCCGTGGTGCTCGCGGACCTGGAATCCCGCGGCGACGCGAGCATTCTCGTACGGCGGCTGCGCGGCCGTTAGGCGATAGCCTGCGACCGCCATGACCTCGAACGACGTCCCCACCCCCGCTCCCGGCTCCGCCGGCCGTAGGCGTGCGCTGGGGCGGGGGCCCGGGGCGGTTCCCCCGCCCGAGGGGGGCGCGCCCGAGCCGCCTGTGGTGGAACCTGGACCGCCTGTGGTGGAGCCCGAGCCGCCTGTGGTGGAGTCCGAACCGCCTGTGGTGGAGTCCGAACCGCCGCCCGCGGATCCCATGCCGCCCATCCCGCCGGTGGCGGAGAGCGAGTCCCCCGGGGCGAGCGAGTCTCCCGTCGAGGACGACTCCTCGCCTGCCGCCGGCGACGGTGTCTTCAAGGTTCGCCTCTCGAACTTCGAGGGGCCCTTCGATCTGCTCCTCCAGCTGATCTCCAAGCACAAGCTCGACGTCACCGAGGTCGCCCTCTCCAAGGTGACCGACGAGTTCATGGCGCACATCCGGGCGATGGGGCCGGACTGGGACCTCGACCAGACGACGGAGTTCCTGGTCGTCGCCGCCACGCTGCTGGACCTCAAGGCGGCGCGGCTGCTGCCCACCGCCGAGGTGGAGGACGAGGCGGATCTGGCGCTGCTGGAGGCCCGGGACCTGCTGTTCGCGCGGCTGCTGCAGTACCGGGCGTACAAGCGGATCGCCGACATCTTCAACGCCCGCCTCGACGAGGAGGCCCGCCGCTACCCCCGGACCGTGGGCCTGGAGGCCCATCACGCCGAGCTGCTGCCCGAGGTCGTGATCAGCATCGGGGCGGAGGGGTTCGCCAAGCTCGCCGTGAAGGCCATGCAGCCGAGGGCCAAGCCGCAGGTGTACGTCGATCACATCCACGCGCCGCTGGTGAGCGTGCAGGAACAGGCCGGGATCGTCGTGGCGCGGCTGCGGGAGCTGGGGGAGGCCAGCTTCCGGACGCTCGTCGAGGACACCGACGACACCCTCACCGTCGTGGCCCGCTTCCTCGCCCTGCTGGAGCTGTACCGCGAGAAGGCGGTCACGCTGGACCAGGAGGACGCCCTCGGGGACCTGATCGTCCGCTGGACCGGTGGGGAAGGCGGGGACCAGCCGAGGGTGACGGACGAGTTCGACCGGCCCTTAGAGGACGCCAAGGAGGAGAAGAAGGCGTGAGCGAGCAGATCAGTGAGGCACCGGCGGGCCCGCGCACCGTCGCCGACCTCGACCTCAAGCCCGCCCTGGAGGCCGTCCTCATGGTCGTGGACGAGCCCGCGACCGAGGAGCACCTCGCGAAGATCGTGGAGCGGCCGCGGCGCCAGGTCGCGGACGCGCTGCGGGAGCTGGCCGACGAGTACACGGTCCAGGGGCGCGGCTTCGAACTGCGGCTCATCGCCGGCGGCTGGCGCTTCTACACCCGCCCCGAGTACGCGGCGGCCGTGGAACGCTTCGTTCTCGACGGCCAGCAGGCCCGGCTCACCCAGGCGGCCCTGGAGACCCTCGCGGTCGTCGCCTACCGCCAGCCGGTCAGCCGCAGCAGGGTCTCGGCGGTCCGCGGAGTGAACTGCGACGGCGTGATGCGCACCCTCCTGCAGCGCGGTCTGGTCGAGGAGGCGGGCGCGGAACCCGAAACAGGTGCGATCCTGTACAGGACGACGAACTACTTTCTGGAGCGGATGGGCCTGCGCGGTCTGGACGAACTCCCGGAGCTCGCGCCCTTCCTTCCCGAGGCGGATGCGATCGAGGCCGAGACACAGGAAGGTGTTCCGTCGTTCGACCCGGACGCTCCTGACGCGCCGGGTGAAGACGACGCAGACGACTAGACGGAACTTTGATGCGAAGCAGTAGCGGCAGGAACAGCAGCGGAAACAACGGCGGGAGCCGTGGTGGCAACAGCGGCGGCCGCGGCGGGAGCAGCGGTGGCCGCGGTAACTACCGCGGTGCCGGGAACGACCGCGACGACAAGCAGGGCGGCCGGCCGGCGGCCGGTGGAGGGCGCGACGACAGGCCGAAGCGCGCCGGAAAGCCCCGTCCCGAGGAGCGTCGTTACGACGTGGGCCCCGGCGCCACCCACGAGGGCCCGAAGTCGGGGCGCGGCAACGCGGCCCGCGGCGGCGCCAAGGGCGGCCCCAAGCAGGGGCAGCAGCGCGGCGGACGTACGGCTCCGGCCCGTTCCCGCGAGCTGGAGGCGCGGACCGAGGAGCGCAACCGCGACCGGTACGCGGGCAAGGCGGACATCAAGCCGCCCAAGACGTTCCCGGGCGCCGAGCAGGAGGGTGAGCGCCTGCAGAAGGTGCTCGCACGCGCGGGCTACGGCTCGCGGCGTTCCTGCGAGGAGCTGATCGAGCAGGCGCGCGTCGAGGTCAACGGCGAGATCGTCCTGGAGCAGGGCATGCGCGTCGACCCGGAGAACGACGAGATCAGGGTCGACGGGCTGACCGTGGCCACGCAGTCGTACCAGTTCTTCTCGCTGAACAAGCCCGCCGGTGTCGTCTCGACCATGGAGGACACCGAGGGCCGGCAGTGCCTCGGTGACTACGTGACGAACCGCGAGACGCGGCTCTTCCACGTGGGCCGGCTCGACACCGAGACCGAGGGTGTGATCCTGCTCACCAACCACGGCGAGCTGGCGCACCGCCTGACCCACCCCAAGTACGGCGTGAAGAAGGTCTACCTCGCGCACATCGTGGGCCCGATCCCGCGCGACCTGGGCAAGCAGCTCAAGGACGGCATCCAGCTGGAGGACGGGTACGCGAAGGCGGACCACTTCCGCGTCGTCGAGCAGACCGGCAAGAACTACCTCGTAGAGGTGACCCTGCACGAGGGCCGCAAGCACATCGTGCGCCGCATGCTCGCCGAGGCCGGCTTCCCGGTCGACAAGCTGGTGCGTGTCTCCTTCGGCCCGATCACCCTGGGAGACCAGAAGTCGGGCTGGCTGCGCCGCCTGTCCAACACCGAGGTCGGCATGCTGATGCAGGAAGTCGACCTGTAGTCCGACCCTGCGCCCCGACTCTCACAGTCCCAGCGCGCGCGCGTCGGCCGGTTCCGGATTTTCTCCGGGACCGGCCGATTCGTTTTCGCCGCCCCGCCGGTCTGTACCGGTGACGAAGGGAGCGGCCATGACCGCGACGACGGACCGCGACGAGTTCGTACGGCTGACGGAGACGTACCGACGGGAGCTCCTTGCCCACTGCTACCGGATGCTCGGCTCGGTGGACGACGCGGAGGACCTGGTGCAGGAGACGTATCTGCGGGCCTGGCGGTCCTACGGCGGATACGAGGGCCGTGCCTCGCTGCGCACCTGGCTGCACCGGATCGCCACGAATACGTGTCTGACGGCTCTGGAGGGCCGGATGCGCCGTCCGCTGCCCTCCGGGCTCGCAGGGCCCTCAGACACGCCTGAGGAGCCTCTGAGGGCCCCTGCGAGCGACGTGCCGTGGCTGCAGCCGCTGCCCGACGCGCTCGTCGACCCGGCGACCGTCGTGGCGGCGCGCGGCAGCCTGCGGCTCGCGCTGGTCGCCGCGCTGCAGCACCTCCCTGCCCGCCAGCGGGCCGTGCTCATCCTGCGGGACGTGCTGGCCTGGCGGGCCCCCGAGGTCGCCGCGCTGCTCGGGACCTCGACGGCCGCCGTCAAAAGCAGCCTCCAACGCGCGCGTGCCCGCCTCGACGAGGTCGCTCCCGACGAGGACCTGGTGACCGAGCCCGACGTCGCGGGGGACCGCGAGCTGATCGACCGCTATGCGGCGGCCTTCGAGCACGCCGACATGGACGCCCTGCTCGACCTGCTCCAGGACGGCGCCGAACTGGAGATGCCGCCCTACTTGGAGTGGTTCAGCGGCAAGAAGGACGTCATCCGCTTCCTGGCCGCCCGGGTCGGCGGGCCGGGACGCCTGCGGATGGTGCCAACCCGGGCCAACGGGCAGCCCGCCCTGGCGACGTACGAACGAGGCGCGGACGGCGTCTACCGGGCCTACTTCGTGCAGGTGCTCACGCTCGCCCCCGGCGGGCGGAACATCGCCCGGATCACCGCCTTCCTCGACGACCCGGAGCTCTTCGAGCACTTCCGCATGCCGCAGGTGTGGGCGTGAACTCCGGGGAGCTGCTGGAGCGTTCGCTCGCGTACGCGCTCGGAAGCGTCGCCACCGTGGTGCCCGGCAGCCTCGGGCGGGCCACCCCGTGCGCGCAGTGGGACCTCGGGGAGCTGCTGCGGCACCTCGACGACTCGGTGGACGCGCTGTACGAGGGGGTCGCAGGCGGAAGCGTCGGACTGTGCCCCGGGCGGGAGGCGGCCGATCCGGTGTGCGCGTTCCGGGAGCGTGCGGGCGCGCTGCTGGGCGCGTGGGCGGTCGCGGCGGGGGAGGTGCCGTGTGCCGACGCCCCGGTGGATGTCGGTGGACAGTCGCTGGAACTGGACGTGCTGGCCGCCGTGGGCGCCGTCGAGATCGCCGTGCACGGGTGGGACGTGGCCCAGGCGTGCGGGCGGCCGCGCCCGCTGCCGCCGGCGCTCGCCGCCGACCTGTTCCCCGTCGCGCGGTGCGTCGTCGCGGACGAGGACCGGGGAGTGCGCTTCGCCGAACCGGTCGGCGTGCAGCCCCGCTCCTGCCCCGGCGACCGGCTCGTCGCCTTCCTCGGGCGTCGGCCGGGTCCGCCGCGATTCCTTTCCGGGGCGGGGCTGGTCTGCCTTTCGTGAGGGAGCCCGTGATGTCACGGAACCTCCTTAAGTTTCCGTGTTCTCACGAAAGGTTCCGTCATGGCTGACACTGTGACCGTCCCGGTCCGCGGGCCCGCCGAACAGCAGGCGCCGCCACGACGCGCGTGGACCGTCGTACTGGCCGGGCTCGGCGCGTTGTTGTGCTCCCTGGACGTGGTGGTCGTCTCCACGGCGCTGCCCGCGCTGCGGGCCGACTTCGGGGCGAGCCTGTCCGATCTGGAATGGACGATCAACGCGTACAACCTCGTCTTCGCCTGCCTCACCCTGACGGGCGCCGCGCTCGGCGACCGGTTCGGACGGCGGCGGATGTACGTCCTCGGGCTCGCCGTCTTCACCCTCGCCTCGGCGGCGTCGGCGCTCTCGGGCGGGCCGGGTCAGCTGATCGCCGCGCGCATGGTGCAGGGCGCCGGAGCGGCGGTCCTGCTGCCGCTCACGCTGACGCTGATCAGCGACGCGTTCCCGGCCGAGAAGCGGGGCGTCGCCATCGGGCTGTGGGGCGGGGTGACCGGGGTCGGGGTGGCCGCCGGGCCGGTGCTCGGCGGGGCCGTCACCGAAGGCCTGTCGTGGCAGTGGATCTTCTGGCTGAACGTCCCCCTCGGGATCGCCATGCTTCCGCTGTCGGCGCTGAAGCTGCGTGAGAGCCACGGTCCGCGGCCCCAACTCGACGTCGTCGGACTGCTGTTGGCGGCGGTGGCGCTGACCGGGCTGGCCTGGGCGCCGGTGCGGGCCCCCGAGGCCGGGTGGGGGAGCGCCGAGGTGATCGGCGCGCTGGCGGCCGGGATCGTGTTCGTGGCCGCCTTCCTCGGCTGGGAGCGGTCCGCGGCCCGGTATCCGATGCTGCCGCTCGGCTACTTCCGGGTGCGCGGCTTCTCCACCGCGAACGGAGCGATCTTCCTGCAGCTGTTCTCGCTGCTGGGCGCGCTCTTCATGATCACGCAGCTCTTCCAGCTCGGGCTCGGGCAGTCGCCGCTGGAGGCAGGCGTACGCATCCTCGTGTGGACCGGGATGCCGCTTCTGGTCGCGCCGGTCGCGGGCGCGCTGGCGGACCGGTTCGGGAACCGGCCCTTCATGCTGGCGGGGCTGGCGCTCCAGGCGGTCGCCTACGCGCTGATGGCCTGGCAGGTCGAACCGGGGGTCGGCTACGGAGACCTGGTCGTGCCGCTGATCATCTCCGGGGTCGGCATCTCCATGGTCTTCCCCACCGCCGCGAACGCCGTGACCATGTCCGTGCCGGTGGCCGACGCGGGCGTCGCGGCCGGCGTCAACATGGCACTGCGCGAGCTGGGCGGGGTCTTCGGCATCGCCGTCGCGGCAGCCGTGTTCGCCCACTACGGCGGCTATGCCTCGCCCGCCGCCTTCGCCGACGGGTGCGGGCCCGCGCTGTGGGTCTCGGCGGGGGCTGCCGCGGCGGGGGCCGCGGTGGCGGCGCTCGCGCCGTCCCGCCCGGGCGGGACGGCTTAGCGAAAAATCCTTTCAACCACCGGAAGTTGAGCCCCTACGAGGCTTGTGCGAGCACGCCCGCCCTCTTTATAGTCGGAATGACTATTGGTCACACTGACCATTAAGGGGGGTGGGCGTGCTGACGCAGCAGGATCGCGCGCCCGGCGGCCAGGCGCCCGCCGGCTACGACAAGTACGCCTTCGAGCCCTTTGCCGTCACTGTCGACCTGGCCGTCCTGACCGTCCGCGCGGGCGTGCTCCAGGTGCTGCTCGTCGAACGCGGCCAGGAGCCGTACATGGGCCGCTGGGCGCTGCCCGGCGGCTTCGTGAAGCCGGACGAGTCCGCGGAGACCGCCGCCCTGCGCGAACTCGCCGAGGAGACCGGCCTGTCGGACATCTCCGGGCTCCACCTGGAACAGCTGAGGACCTACAGCGAACCAGACCGCGACCCCCGGATGCGGATCGTCTCCGTCGCCTTCGCCGCCCTGCTCCCGGACCCTCCCGAGCCGCACGGCGGCGGCGACGCGGCCCAGGCCCAGTGGCTGCGCTTCAACGCCCTCGGTCCGCTCGCCTTCGACCACGACCGCATCCTGGCCGACGCCCACGAACGCGTCGGCGCCAAGCTCGAGTACACCTGTCTCGCCACGTCCTTCTGCCCGCCCGAGTTCACCCTCGGCGAGCTGCAGCAGGTCTACGAGACCGTGTGGGGCACCGCGCTGGACCGCCCCAACTTCCGGCGCAAGGTCCTCACCACACCCGGCTTCGTCGAACCGATCCCGGGCGCCGCGCGGCTGACCGGCGGCCGCGGAAAGCCGGCCGCGCTGTACCGCGCCGGCGGTGCCACCGCTCTGCACCCGCCCCTGCTGCGCCCCACTTCGGAAGGACGGCCCTCATGACCACCACGACGCTCGCCAAGCGCGCCGCCACCGGAACACTGCTCGGCCTGGCCCTCGGTGACGCACTCGGCTTCCCGACCGAGTTCAACGACGTGCCGTCCATCCTCGCCAAGTGCGGGCCCTGGCGCACGATGGAGCTGCCCAGGCCCGCGTACGTCACCGACGACACGCAGATGACGCTCGCGCTCGCACGGGGGCTGCGCACGGCCACGGACCGCGGGCTGCTCGGGCCGCTGCGGATGGAGCGGCCGGTGCGCGAGGAGTTCGTGGACTGGTACCAGTCGCCCGACAACAACCGTGCGCCCGGCCGCACCTGCCTGGTCGCCTGCAACCTCCTCAAGACCGAAGGCCGCCCCTGGCAGGAGGCCAGCCAGATCAACTCCAAGGGCTGCGGCGCCAACATGCGCGTCGCCCCCGTCGGGCTCGTGCGGGGACTGAGCGACGAACAGCGCGCCGGCGCCGCCCAGTTGCAGGCCGCACTCACCCACGGGCACCCCACGGCGCTCGCCGCCTCCGACCTCACCGCGCACGCGATCCGGCTCCTCGCACAGGGCGCCGAACCGATGGGCCTGATCGGACAACTGCGGTCGTACGCCTACGAGAACCGCCAGCGCTACCACTCCCGCTGGCTCGGCGACCTGTGGTCCCGCAGTGAGGACCCCACGCCGGAGCACTTCATCGCCCGCGGCTGGGACGAGTGCCTGGAGGCTCTGGACCGGGTCCGGCACGCCGTGCGCACGGTCTCGCCCGAGACCGACCCGTGCCTGGCCACCGGCGAGGGCTGGATCGCCGAGGAGGCGCTCGCCACCGGCCTGCTGTGCTTCCTCCTCTTCGTCGACGAACCCCTCACCGCGCTGCGCCGGGCCGCCTGCACCTCCGGCGACTCCGACTCCATCGCCTGCCTGGCGGGCGCCTTCGCCGGCGCCTACCACGGCTCGGAGGCCTGGCCCACGGAATGGGCCGACCGCATCGAGTACCAGGGCGATCTCATGTCGCTGGGAGCGCTCTGGGACGCTTAGGGGATGACCGCCAGCGCCCTCGACCTCGACGACATCGACCTCGCGCCCGTGGTGGCCGAACAGCCCGATCCCGTGCTGTTCGCCACCGTCTCGGGGGCGCACCTCTACGGCTTCCCGTCGCGCGACTCGGACGTCGACCTGCGAGGTGTGCACCTGCTCCCGGCGGCCGAGTTGCTCGGACTGCGCGAGCCCGAGGAGACCCGGTCGCGGATGTGGGACCGGGACGGGGTCGAGATGGACCTGGTCACGCACGACCTGCGCAAGTTCGTACGGCTGATGCTGCGCCGCAACGGCTATGTGCTGGAGCAGCTGCTCTCGCCGCTGGTCGTGCACACCACCGACACGCACCGGGAGCTGGCGGCGCTCGCGCCCGGCGTCCTCACCAGCCATCACGCCCACCACTACAGGGGGTTCGCGGGCACCCAGTGGCGGCTCTTCGAGAAGACCGGTGAACTCAAGCCGCTGCTCTACACGTTCCGTGTGCTGCTGACCGGCATCCACCTGATGCGCAGCGGCGAGGTGCAGGCCCATCTGCCCACCCTCGTCGAACAGGTCCCGGCACCGGCGTACCTGCCGGAGCTGATCGCCGCGAAGGCCGAGCGGGAGCACGGGGAGGCGGGCGTCGGCCACGCGCGCGTGCAGGACGACGTGGAGCGGCTGCACGCCGTGCTGGACGACGCGCAGGAGGCCTCAGCGCTGCCGGACGCCCCCGCCGCGTACGACGCCCTCCACGCGCTCGTCGTCCGGGTCCGCCTGGAGGGCTGAGGCGCGACGGGCGCGGACGAGGAAGTCCTCCACGCGCGCGTGGTCGGGCTCGGACGGCAACGGGCTCGCGGCCGCCGCGCTGTCCGTCTCCGCCGCCAGACGTGACATCCAGGACTCGACCCGCGGCCAGGGGACCTCGCCGCGCTTGACCGCCAGCAGCGGTTCGCGCTGGTCGCCGACGTCGATCGTCAGCTCACCCGTGCGGAGCAGGTCGCGGCAGCTCATCAGGAGGCGCAGCAGGTGCATCGCGTGCTTCCAGCGCGGGGCGCCGTGCGTGCGGACGTCCGCGTCCAGTTTCTTGCGCTGGCCCAGTGCGTAGCGCGCGAACGTCTCGTGGGCCTGACGTGAGAGGAACGCGCCGCGCAGGGCCAGCAGTTCACGGCCCGTGTCGTCGACGTACTCCACCAGCGGGGAGTGCAGGCACTCCAGGACGTTCGGGTTCGCGCGCAGGGCCAGCTCGCAGAAGCGCTCCAGCTCCCAGCTGAACTGCTCCTCGGCCGGTCCCTCCACGTGCGTCGGCGGCTTCTCGAAGCGCCAGAACAGCGCGGTGGGCGCCAGGAACACCCCGCGCCGGTCCGTGTCGCTGCCGTCGGTGGCCAGACCGAAGGCGCGCGACCCCATGACACAGGAGTAGACGGTGTGGTCGCGGACCAGGTCGGTTGCGGGCATGGGCGCGAGCGTACGTGCCCGCTCACGCCAGGTTGATCGAATTTCCCTTCACCGTGATCTCCTTGGCGGGCAGCGGCTTCGGCGCCGGACCGCCGGCCACCGAACCGTCCGCGATGCGGTACTTGCTGTGGTGGCAGGGGCATTCGATGATGCCGTCGGAGACGGTGCCCACCGTGCAGCCCTGGTGGGTGCAGACCGCCGAGAAGGCCTTGAAGTCGCCCTTCTTCGGCTGGGTCACCACGACCTTCTCGTCCTTGAAGATCTTGCCGCCGCCGACCGGGATGTCGGCCGTCTTGGCGAGCTCCTGACCGCTGGAGGCGTTCGCGGCCGATTCCGAGGAGTTGTTGTCGCCGTACTTGCTGCACCCGCAGACCAGCGCGGCCGCGCCCGTCGCGAGAACCGTGCGACGCGTCGAGCGGTGGGTCATGTCGTCACTCCGAACGTGCGGAAGAACCAGAGGGCGGACGTCAGCCAGAGGACCGTGAGAACGGTGAAGACGAGGCCGCCGACGATCGGCAGCAGCCAGCCGGGAAGGCGCTCCGAGCGGAGCAGCAGCATCTTGGCACTGAAGGCCCCGAAGAAGAAGCAACCCAGGAGCGAGTGCCACAAGACGCGCGTTTCGTACGTCTGATAGCCGAACGCGTACAGACAGTGCACCGCGACCGGGACCGCGACCAGGAAGGCGATCCGGCCCGACCAGCGGTGCAGCACCGCCGCCCAGCTCGGCCCCGGCAGCTTCCCGTACACCATGAACGCGGAGACGAGCTGGACGAGCGCGAAGGCGAACGCGATGGTCGCCAGCCACGACTTCACCGCGCCGGTGCTGCTGAACCCCGCGAGGTTGAAGGCGGTCCCCGCCGGGTCGTGCACCTTCCCGTACGCGCCGAGGCCCACCGCGACCGCGGCGGCGACGAGGGCCGGGACGAGATAGCGGGCCGCGCCGGGACGGCGGTGGGCGGGCTCGGGGGACGGGAAGCCCTGGGTGGCTGCGTTCGGATCGATGCTCATCGCCGACTCCCTGCGTACGTCGGGTGCACGGTCATGTTCGACTCCCTGGCGGAGCGGAAGAGGTGTCAGGGGCTGGGACGGTCAGGGCGTGACCGGGCGGGCCGTGAGCTGCTGCCCGTCGACGGTCACCGCACCCGTCGCCGGGTCGATCTTCGGCGCGGCCGCGGGCTCGCCGTCGCGGTCGACGATGCCGACCTGCCGGCCGCCCGGCAGCACGATCCAGCCGCCCTCGATCTTCGCGCCGCGCACCGTGGCCGTCGCCCGGTACAGCCCGGACGGCTTGACCGCCTTGTCGGCGGTGAACCCGTAGTGGCCGCCGGCGATGTCCACGGTGCCGCGGATCAGCTTGTTGTTCTTCAGGGTGCCCGTCAGCGCGGCGCCGTCTTTGCCGGTGAGCTTCATGGTGCCGTCGTCCTTGACGTCACCCTTCAGCCAGGACTCCTTGTCGTGGCCGTCGCAGAAGTACGCGATGCCCTTGCCGTCACGCAGCGAGACGGCGACCGCGGAGGAGTCGTCGTCGGTGCGTCCCGCGTAGTCCGCGTTGGGGACGGGAGGCTTCGACGGGGACAGGCTGGGCGGCGGTGTGGTCTTGGCGGGCGGGGAAGTCGGGCTCGGCGACTTGGTCACACCGGACGGTTCCTCCCGGTACGTCGACGCGCTCTTCGTCCCTGTCGTCGCATTGAGCGACAGCATGAACAGGCCGAGCAACAGTCCTGCGAGAAGGGTGAACAGCGGTCCGGGACGCTTCATACGGGCCTCCCCCGAGGCGAGTCTTCTGCCATGAGAGCGGACCGACGCCCCCGCGTCCAGTAGCGCACTGGGGTGTTCTGCCCTCAAGTAGCGGAATAGGGACATTCAGGTGACATTGTCGTGAGTCCTCGGCCTCCCGGACGGCTGTCCCGCCGTCTCGGCAGGCGGGCGCCGCGCACCGGCCCGGTGCGGCCTGACTACGCTGGTGTGACAAGCAGCTTCCGTACATCAGCAAGGAGCATCACCGTGGCGGTACGAGCGGTCCGGGGCGCCGTCCAACTGGAGCGGGACGAGGCCGGGCACATGGACGAGCAGGTCAGCGAGCTGCTCACCGCCGTCCTGGAGCGCAACGGGCTCACCACCGACGACCTGATCAGCATCTGGTTCACGGCGACGCCCGACCTGCACAGCGACTTCCCGGCGGCGGCCGCGCGCAAGCTCGGCATCGTCGACGTACCGCTGATCTGCGCCCAGGAACTGGACATCGAGGGCGCGATGCCCCGGGTCGTACGGATCCTCGCGCACATCGAGTCCGATCTGCCGCGCTCCGAGATCGCCCACGTCTACCTCGGGGCCGCGGGCGCGCTGCGCAAGGACATCGCCCAGTGAGAACCGCACTCGTCATCGGAACGGGGCTGATCGGCACGTCCGCCGCACTGGCGCTCGTCTCGCGCGGCGTCGTCGTCCACCTCGCCGACCACGACCCGGAGCAGGCCCGCACGGCCGCCGCGCTCGGCGCCGGCACCGACGAGGCGCCCGAGGGGCCCGTCGACCTCGCGATCGTGGCGGCCCCGCCCGCCCATGTGGCCGCCACGCTCGCCGACGCCATGCGGCGCGGCGCTGCCCGTGGCTACCTCGACGTGGCCAGCGTCAAGGGCGGCCCGCGCCGCGAGCTGGAGGCGCTCGGCCTCGACCTCTCCTCGTACATCGGCTCGCACCCCATGTCGGGCCGGGAGAAGTCGGGCCCGCTGGCCGCGACCGGCGACCTCTTCGAGGGCCGCCCCTGGGTCCTCACCCCCACCCGGGACACGGACACCGAGGTCCTGAACCTCGCCCTGGAGCTGGTCTCGCACTGCCGCGCCGTGCCCGTCGTGATGGACGCCGACGCCCACGACCGCGCCGTCGCCCTCGTCTCGCACATGCCCCACCTGGTGTCCAGCATGGTCGCCGCACGCCTGGAGAACGCCGAGGAGGCGGCCGTACGCCTCTGTGGCCAGGGCATCCGCGACGTCACCCGCATCGCGGCCTCCGACCCCCGGATGTGGATCGACATCCTCTCCGCGAACCCGGGCCCGGTGGCCGACCTCCTCGCCGACGTCTCCGCCGACCTCGACGAGACCGTCCAGGCCCTGCGCGCCCTGCAGTCCTCCGACGAGGCCAAGCGCCGCGAGGGAGCCACCGGCATCGAGGACGTCCTGCGCCGCGGCAACGCCGGCCAGGTCCGCGTCCCCGGCAAGCACGGCTCCGCCCCGCGCGCCTACGAGATCGTCGCCGTCCTCATCGACGACCAGCCCGGCCAGCTGGCCCGCATCTTCGCCGACGCGGGAATGGCCGGGGTCAATATCGAGGACGTACGCATCGAGCACGCCACCGGACAGCAGGCGGGCCTGGTCCAGCTCATGGTGGAGCCGAAGGCGGCCCAGGTACTGAGCACGGCGCTGCGGGAGCGCGGCTGGGCACTGAGGGGCTGAACAGCCCGTCCGGCGTTTGAGGACGAGGCCGTCCAGGCCGATACGGGGGTCCGGGGGCGGAGCCCCCGCGGCAGTGGGCGTACAGGGCGGCACGAGGCGCCCGGTAACCTTGTGCAGGGCACCCTCCGTGCCCACCGCACCCACCACCCCGCACCAGGAAGGTGTCCCCACCGTGGAAAACGGCGCCGCCCGGACCGCCCCGGCAGTGATTGTCGCCATCGACGGCCCCTCCGGCACGGGCAAGTCGAGCACCTCGAAGGCCGTTGCCGCGCAGCTCGGCCTGAGCTACCTGGACACGGGGGCCCAGTACCGGGCGATCACCTGGTGGATGGTGAGCAACGGCATCGACGTCACGGACCGGAGCGCGATCGCCGACGCGGCCGGGAAGCCCGAGATCCTCTCCGGTACGGACCCGTCCGAGCCGACGATCACGGTGGACGGCACGGACGTCGCGGGCCCGATCCGTACGCAGGAGGTCACCTCCAAGGTCAGCGCGGTCAGCGCGGTGCCCGAGGTGCGTGCCCGGATCACCGAGCTGCAGCGCTCGCTCGCCGAGAACGCGGAGAACGGCATAGTCGTGGAGGGCCGTGACATCGGCACGACGGTGCTTCCCGACGCCGACCTCAAGATCTTCCTCACCGCCTCGCCGGAGGCGCGTGCCGCCCGTCGCAGCGGTGAGCTGAAGGGCGCGGACATCAACGCGACCCGCGAGGCCCTGATCAAGCGGGACGCGGCCGACTCCAGCCGCAAGACCTCGCCGCTCGCCAAGGCGGACGACGCGGTCGAGGTGGACACCTCCGACCTCACGCTCCAGCAGGTCATCGAGTGCGTCGTCACCCTCGTCGAGGAGAAGCGGGCCGCGAAGTGAGCCAAGCCGTGTCCGCCCCGTCGCTGCGGGGTGCCGAGGTCGGCCGCCGTATCGGCGTCGGCCTGATGTACGGCCTGTGGAAGCCGCGCGTCCTGGGCGCCTGGAAGGTCCCCGCGACCGGCCCGGTGATCCTGGCCGTGAACCATTCGCACAACATCGACGGCCCGATGGTCATGGGCACGGCACCCAGGCCCACACACTTCCTGATCAAGAAGGAAGCGTTCATCGGCCCGCTCGACCCGTTCCTGCTCGGCATCGGGCAGGTCAAGGTGGACCGCACGACCGCCGACCGCACCGCGATCACCCACGCCCTGGGCGTGCTGGACAACGGCGGCGTCCTCGGGATCTTCCCGGAGGGCACCCGAGGCGAGGGCGACTTCGCGTCGCTGCGGGCCGGGCTCGCGTACTTCGCCGTGCGCGGCGGCGCCCCGATCGTCCCGGTCGCGGTGCTGGGAAGCACGGAGCGGCGCGGACGGTTGATAAAGGGGCTGCCTCCGCTCAGGAGCCGGGTGGACGTCGTCTTCGGCGACCCCTTCGAAGCGGGCGACGGCAGCGGACGGCGCACGCGCAAGGCCCTCGACGAGGCGACCGTGCGCATCCAGAAGCAGCTCACCGCGCACCTGGAGCACGCCAGGCGGCTGACCGGTCGCCCGGAAAACGCCGGGCGCTCCACCGAGCACTAGGCGACACTTGAGTAGTGGATCTCCCGATATCCGGGCGTTCCACCGATCACCACGATGAACGACGAGGTACGGACTTCATGAACGACCAGATTCAGCCCGACGGCTCGGCACACGAGCACGGGGCACTTGGCGATGCCGAGTTCGCGGAGTTCATGGAGCTCGCCGCGGAGGAGGGCTTCGACGCCGAGGACGTCGAGGGCGCGATCGACGAGGCGGGCCACGGCCCGCTGCCCGTCCTCGCCGTCGTCGGCCGTCCGAACGTCGGCAAGTCGACCCTGGTGAACCGCATCATCGGCCGCCGCGAGGCCGTCGTCGAGGACAAGCCGGGCGTCACCCGCGACCGCGTCACCTATGAGGCCGAGTGGGCGGGCCGCCGCTTCAAGCTGGTCGACACCGGCGGCTGGGAGCAGGACGTCCTCGGCATCGACGCGTCCGTGGCCGCGCAGGCCGAGTACGCGATCGAGGCCGCCGACGCGGTCGTCTTCGTCGTCGACGCCAAGGTCGGCGCCACCGACACCGACGAAGCGGTCGTACGGCTGCTGCGCAAGGCCGGCAAGCCCGTCATCCTGTGCGCCAACAAGGTCGACGGCCAGAGCGGCGAGGCCGACGCCTCGTATCTGTGGGCGCTGGGTCTCGGCGAGCCGCACCCCGTCTCCGCGCTGCACGGCCGCGGCACCGGCGACATGCTGGACGCCGTCCTGGAGGCGCTGCCCGAGGCCCCGGAGCAGACCTTCGGTACCGCGGTCGGCGGTCCTCGCCGCATCGCGCTGATCGGCCGTCCGAACGTCGGCAAGTCGTCGCTGCTGAACAAGGTGGCGAACGAGGACCGCGTCGTGGTCAACGAGATCGCGGGCACCACCCGTGACCCGGTCGACGAGCTCATCGAACTCGGCGGCGTCACCTGGAAGTTCGTCGACACGGCGGGCATCCGCAAGCGGGTCCACCTCCAGCAGGGCGCCGACTACTACGCCTCGCTGCGCACGGCCGCCGCTGTCGAGAAGGCGGAGGTCGCGGTGATCCTGATCGACGCCTCCGAGTCCATTTCCATCCAGGACCAGCGCATCGTCACGATGGCGGTCGACGCGGGCCGCGCGATCGTCCTCGCCTTCAACAAGTGGGACACCCTCGACGAGGAGCGCCGCTACTACCTGGAGCGGGAGATCGAGACCGAGCTCGGCCAGGTGGCCTGGGCGCCGCGGGTGAACGTGTCCGCGCGCACCGGCCGCCACATGGAGAAGCTCGTCCCCGCGATCGAGACGGCGCTGGACGGCTGGGAGACCCGTGTTCCGACGGGCCGGCTGAACGCGTTCCTCGGCGAGCTCGTCGCCGCCCACCCGCACCCGGTCCGGGGCGGCAAGCAGCCGCGCATCCTCTTCGGCACGCAGGCGGGCACCAAGCCGCCGCGGTTCGTCCTCTTCGCCTCCGGCTTCATCGAGGCGGGCTACCGGCGCTTCATCGAGCGCCGGCTGCGCGAGGAGTTCGCCTTCGAGGGGACGCCGATCCACATCTCCGTGCGGGTGCGCGAGAAGCGCGGCAGCAAGAAGAAGTAGCGGTGCCGGCGGTACCGACGACGAAGCGGGGGGCTCCCCAGGGAGCCGCCCGCTTCGTGTTCAGAACCCCCGGCGCGGCCCGGGAGGCAGCGCGGCGGGGATGTGGTGCATCCCGGTGGGGTGCTGTCGCCCGCTTGTCTGCCATACGGCGGTCGCGGTGGCCGCGTGGCCGGCTCCCGTCTCGGAGCGGGTGGCGAGGTGGCCGGTCGCGTGCTGGGCGGCACCGTGGCGTGCGTTGTACGCCCCCGCGCTGTACGCGCTGAAGGAGTTGAACGAGCCGCCGCTGTACGAGCCGCCGTACGCACTGGCACCGTGCGGAAGGCTCCCGAAGGCCGTGAAGCCGAGCTCCTCCTCGCCGTGGCGGTCGCCGGGCAGCGCCCTGAAGGATCTGACCCACTCCTTGTAGAGCGCGTCGTAGATCGGCGTGGCCGATGGGCCCCCAGGGGGGTCTTGAGCCGGTCGCGAGGACAGGACCGGCTGGAACGACTGGCGGCGGGGGACGTCGTATGCGTGCACGTAGGTGCCAACGACCCCGCCGCTCAACGGATGCGGCCGCCGTCCCGGTTTCGCAGGTCACCCGGAGTGTGCCCGGCGCCCCGCGAGCCCGCGCGCGAGCCCCGGCTCGGGCGGGCGGGCGTGACGCGGGGCGGGCGCGCACCCTGCACCCGGCCGGAGCAGTGCGCCCGCCCGCCGACGCGACCGCTCAGGTTCCCGCGAGCGGCATCGCGCTTCCTACCAGCTTGCCGTTGGCCGCGGCCTTGTCCAGGGCGTCGCGCAGGAGGTCCTCGCGGGGCTGGCGGCCGATGGAGCCCACGGGGGCCGCGAACAGCAGGACCTGCTGGTGCTTGTTGGCGGCGGCCCGCCAGCTCTCGGTGACCTGGAGCGCCTGGTGGGCCTGCCACCAGGCGACGGGCGAGCCGCCGCCCGTGCCGGGCTGCAGCACGGCGTGCAGCTGGCCCATGGCGAGCAGCACGGACCAGCCGTGCAGCACCGGTGGCGGCGAGTTCAGCTCGGTCAGCGGCATGAAGCCCTGCTCGATGAGCAGCGGCAGGAAGTCGTCGCCGATGTCGGTCGAGCCGGGCCGCACGATCGGCCCGGTCGGCTCGACGACGAGCGCCGGATGCAACTCCCCGGCGATCAGGACGAGTCCGCTGGTGACACCGAGCACGGCCTGTTCGGGGCCGGTGTTCGCGGGCCCGTCGGCGGAGATGGAGCGGACGGCGCCCTGGAGCTGCTCCTCGGTGACCTGGACGACCTGCGAGGGCAGGCAGGTGGCGTGGGCGAACGCGAGGACGGCGGTCTCGTCGCCGATGAACAGGACGGTGCTGGTGCGCTCCTGTTCCGAGTCGCCCTGGGTGCGGCAGGACGTGCAGTCGTAGCTGCCGGGGGCGTTCTCTCCGGCGAGCAGCCGGTCGGCTTCTTCGTCGCCGATCTCGGCGCGTACGTCGTCGCCGACGTCGAGCATGCGCGGCACGGGTGGCTCCTCGGGATGCGGTGCGTGGCGATGCCGGGTGGCTCCCGGCCCATGAAGCCGGTGGCCCCGGCTCATGAAGAAGACAACGGGTGATCTGTGGCCGGAGTCACGCCCGAGAGCGAACGGAATCGAACCATCCGACGCACAGGGTGAACCCGACCGCGGAATCCGTCACTCCACGCCAACTCGTAGGAGTTCCAAGGAAGTTGGTTGCGTGAAGTGGGTCACAGATCACCAGGGCGACAGGTCGACAAATCCGGATATCAGTGAATGAAGTGGGTGGCCGAAAATCGCCGATACCCACGGTAACGGCTAACTGGCCTGGAATGACAAGGAGTTGGTTGATATCGGACCGCCCGGCTCCCTAGATTCCTCGGCCGTGTGCAACGAGCACCGCTCGGGATCGTCCGCCGGCCGCACCACAGCCAGCTCGCAGCACAGCCTCCGGCGGACGGGGCGGAGCGCGACGACCGCGTCCTACGCGACGGGAGCCGCGCCCCGCCTTGGGGGACCCCGGGTACGTCGAGAGGGAAATACATGTCCGCATGTGCCGAGAACACTCGTCAGCCCAGTAAGGCTCGTACGGCTCGCACGACTCGTACGACGGCGGTCCTCGCCGGCGCGGCACTGCTCGCCCCGCTCGGACTGCTCGCCGCGACCGGCAACGCCGCCGCGGCCGACAGCGGAGTGTGGGACCGCATCGCCAAGTGCGAGAGCGGCGGGAACTGGCACATCAACACCGGCAACGGCTACTACGGAGGACTCCAGTTCTCCGCGGGCACCTGGCGTGCGTACGGCGGAGCGGCCTACGCGTCGACCGCCGACAAGGCCTCCAGGTCCGCGCAGATCGCCGTCGCCACCAAGGTCCAGCGCGCACAGGGGTGGGGCGCGTGGCCCACCTGCTCGGCGCGCGCCGGAGCGTACGGCGGCGCGCCCGCCTCCTCGGGCGGCTCGGCCGGCTCCGGCTCGGCCACCACCAAGTCCGCCCCCGTGAAGACGCACAAGTCCGCTCCCGCGAAGACGAAGCCGTCGAAGACGCCGGCTCGTTCGCAGGGACACGCCGACCGCGGTACGTCCCGCGGCAACTACACCGTCCGCAGCGGTGACACGCTGAGCACGATCGCGGCACAGCACGGGACCACCTGGCGGAACGTCTACGCCGCCAACAGGGCCGTCATCGGCGGTGATCCCGACCTGATTCTGCCCGGGCAGCGGCTCGCACTCTGAGCCCCGCTCCTCCCGCCCCCGGGCAACGGCGCCCCATCCGGTCCTCCGACCGGGTGGGGCGCTCGCGGGGGCGGGCGCGGCTCGACGGACGGCCGGGGCGGGCTGCATAGCGTGGGCCGATGTACCCCATGTCGACGAGCAAGCGCGTTCGGTACGCGGCCGTGGTCGCCGCCGCCCTGACCGTCCTCGCCCCCGCCCGGGCGAGCGCGGGGGCACCACCGCCGCCGCTTCCGGGCCCCCAGGCGGGCCGTGTCCCGTACGACTGCGTCGAGGACCAGTGGCCCTGGGGCTGTCTCGCCGAGTGCGAGAGCAGCAGGCGCTGGGACGCGAACACCGGCAACGGCTTCTACGGAGGGCTGCAGTTCTGGCAGCCCAGCTGGGAGGGTTTCGGCGGTCTCGCGTACGCCCCGCGCGCGGACCTCGCCTCACGCGCGGATCAGATCACGGTCGCCGAGAAGGTCCTCGCCGCCCAGGGGTGGGAGGCGTGGCCCGTCTGTTCCAGGAGGTACGGGCTGGCGGGTCGCATGCACGTGGTGAAGTCCGGCCAGACGCTGTCGTCGATCGCCCGCCTGTACCAGGTGAAGGGCGGCTGGCGGGCGTTGTACAAGGCCAACGAGCAGATGGTCGGGCCGCATCCGGACCGGCTGAACCCGGGCACGCTGCTGCTGATCCCGAAGGGGTCGGGTGTCCCGAAGGACACGGCAGCCGCCACCGGGGCAGGCGCGTCCAAGAGCCCGGCCACGGCTATGGGCCCTGGAGGCGTCCAGGCCTCGTCCCCGGCCCTGTTCGGCCCGCCCCTCTCTCCCCTTCCGCCCCTCGCACCCGCCTCACCTCTGCCGCCTCTCCGCTGAACACGACGGCACCACGGCGCAGTTCATGGACGTACGTCGTCCGGCCCGCGGACGCCCGCAGGCCGGGCGGCAGCCGCTGCTCGGCGATCACCACGCAGGCGTCGAGGCCGCTCAGCAGTTCGTACGTGCGGGCCGCCACCGCCGGCGACATGCCCTGCGTGGGTTCGTCGACGAGCACCACGCGCGCGTGTGACAGCAGGGCGCGGGAGAGCGCGAGCATGCGCTGTTCGCCGCCGGAGAGGGTGCCCGCGCGGCGGGGGAGCAGCGGGCGCAGTGGGGGGTAGGAGTCGAGGGCGAGGTCGAAGGAGCGCGTCCCCGAGGCCAGTTCGAGGTTCTCGCGGACCGTGAGGGAGCCGAAGACGGCCCGGCGTTCCGGGACGAGGCACAGGCCGCGGCGGGCGCGTTCGTACGCGGGCAGCCGGGTCACGTCGGCGCCGTCCCAGACGACGGCACCACCGGACAGCGGGAGCGTCCCGGCCAGGGCGCGCAGTGCGGTCGTACGGCCGGAGCCGTTGCGGCCGAGCAGCACGGTGAGGCCGGGGCCCGGGGCGAGGAGGGTCACGCCGTGCAGGGCCTCAAGGGGGCCGTAGCGCACGCGCGCGCGGCGCAGGGCGATGCTCATCGGCCGGTTCCTGTCTCGATCGTCGGCTCGCCTGCCGTCTCGATCGTGCCGAGTGTCTCCAGTACGCGGTCGGCGGGCCCGGAGGCCACGATGCGGCCCGCGGCCATGACATGCACCGTGTGGGCGAGGTCGGCGACCAGGTCGAGGTCGTGCTCGACGACGAGCAGGGCCATGCCGTCCGCGGCGAGGGCCCGCAGCAGCCGGGCCAGTGCGGTGACTTCCCTGCTGTCGAGCCCCGCGGCCGGTTCGTCCAGCAGCAGCACCCGTGGGCTGCCGGCGAGCGCCCGGGCCAGTTCGACACGCCGCAGGGTTCCCGTCGGCAGCTCCGCCGCGGGCAGTGTCCGTAGCGGCCCGTCGAGGTTCAGCAGCCGCAACGCTCGCTCCGCGGCGCCCCGATCGGTGACGCGGCCCTGCTCGGCCCCCACCCGTACGTTTTCGGCCACGGTCAGCGACGGGAAGACGGCCAGCTGCTGAAAGGTCCGCGCCACCCCGAGCCGCGTCCGCGCATGCGCCGCCCGCCGCGTCACCTCCCGCTCCCCGAGCAGCACCCGCCCGCTGTCGGGCCGCACGGTCCCGGCCAGACAGTGGAACAGGGTGCTCTTCCCGGCCCCGTTGGGTCCTACGACCGCGGTGATCCGCCCCGCCGGGACGTCGAGGTCGACACCGTCCAGTGCGGTGAACCCGCCGTAAGTGACGTGGAGTCGGCGAGCCCGCAGGAGGGGGTGCAGGGCGGACGAGGCGGCCGGCACCCGTCCGGCCGGGCCCGGCCGCGCCGCAGGGCGCCCCGGCGCGGCGGCACCCTCGGAACTCCTCGGCTGCCCCGTCCCGTCGGGCTGCGCCGTACCGTCCGCGCTTGGCCCGCTCAGGGCTTCACCGGCGCTGCGCGACTGCGTCGGCTGCGGCGTCCCACCCTCGCTCCGGACCGCCCCGGCCCCGCTGCCGTGATCGCCGATCCCGGCTCCCGCGGCCCCCAACCGCCTCCGCGCCTGCGCACCCACCGGCGTGAGTGCCACTCTCCGTCGTAGTCGCAGGCGGGACGCCGCCAGGCGCAGGGCCTCGTAGGGGCCGCCGGGGAAGCGGCCCACCAGGACGGCGAGAAGGCCGATCGAGGCTGCCGCGACGCCCCCGCGGGTGCCCGCGTCGAGGCCGACGAGAAGGGCCGCGGCGGCCAGGGCGCCCAGGACACTGTCGGCGCCGAGGACGACGATCGCGGCGAACCAGAGGAGACCGCGGACGGGGTCGTAGGCACCGGGGTCGAAGGCGCGCAGGCCCATGCCGAGCATGCCGCCGCCCAGGGCCGCCAGCGCGGCGCCCGCCACGAACGCCGTCAGTTTCAGGGCCGGGACGCGTACTCCCGCCGCCGAGGCGCCCGACTCGTGGTCCCGCATGGCTGCCAGGGCTCTGCCGGTGCGGCCGCGGCGCAGGGCGCGGGCCGCGAGCAACGCCCCGGCCAGGAGGGCGAGTTCGAGGACGTAGTACGCGCGGTCGCCGTCGAAGCCGGTGGGGCGGTCCAGGGAGAGGCCCGCCGTGGCGTACGGCTGGGCGAAGACGAAGCGGCTGACACCGACGCCCACCGCGAACGTGGCGAGGGCGAGGGCCAGGCCGTGGCGGCTGATCGCGGGCCGGCCGGTCAGGACGCCGAGGGGGGCCACCAGCACCACCGCCAGGGCCAGCGCGGCCAGTTCGGGCAGGCGCGGCAGGCCGGGGAAGCGGCCCGCGGCGAGCAGGGCCGTGAAGAGGGCGCCCAGGCCCGCGTACGCCGCCTGGCCGAGGGAGATCTGGCCGCCGCGGCCGGTGACGACGACCAGGGACAGCAGCACCACGCCGAGCGCCGGGACCTGGACCGAGGTGTGCAGGTCCGAGCCCGCGAAGCCGAGCGGGAGCAGGAAGAGGACCACGGCCACGATCCACGCCCCCGGCGGCGTGGGCACGCGGGCCGTCGCCGTGCGCGGGAGCGCGTCGCGCGTGCCGATGCCGGGCAGGACGAGGGCCGCGACGAGCAGGGCGACCACGAACAGGTTGGCGCCCACGGCCTGGAACAGCGGTTCCGCCCAGCCCGACGGATGCAGACGGGTCAGCTGGCTCTGCGCGACCGCGATGCCCAGCGCCGCCACGACGGCCACCGGCAGGCTGCGCATCCGGGCGGCCACCGCGACGGCCATCACCTCCATGACGAGCAGCGGCATCCCGTACGGGTCCAGGCGCACGTACGGGGCGAGCAGCACACCCGTCAGGCCCGCCGTGAACGAGCCGAAGGCCCAGCCCGCCGCGGCCACCCGGTCCGCGTCGATGCCGCCGAGCACGGCGAGCGAGCGGTCGTCGACGACCGCGCGCAGTTCCCGGCCGAAACGCGTCCAGCGGGTCACGGCCCCGACACCGGCGGCCAGGACGACCGCCACCGCCAGCTGCCCCCACGGATCCGCCGACACCAGCGTCGGCGCGTCCGCGCGCGCACCGGGTCCCCACACCAGGGCCGCCCCGCCCACCAGCAGCACGAACAGCCCGATGGAGGCCACCAGGGTCTGCGCGGGATCACTGCCCAGCACGGACAGCGGTCGGAAGACGAAGCGCTCCAGGACCACGCCGATCGCCGGAGCCACCACGAGCAGTGTCACCGCGGCCCCGAGCGCGAGCGGCCAGTGCCACTCCACCGTGAACTGCCGCAGCACGTACGCGCAGACCATCGCGATCGCGCCGTGCGCGAAGTTCAGGACGCCCGTCGCGCGGTGCGTCACGATCAGGCCGATTCCGGTGAGCGCGGCGGCGCTGCCGACCGAGAGACCGGCGAGCGTGAGGTCGTACGTCAGGGACGCCATCACCGACCCGGACGCCCGGGGCCGGTCGCGGGCGGTTCGCAGATGGGGCACGGCCCGAGGTCCCCGCCCCCAAGGACATGCGAGTCCACCGGTACGGCCTCGGCCTTGCCGGCGACCAGCGGGCAGTCCGCGCGGTGCCAGAGCGTGCCGCCCGGCACCATCAGCAGCTCCCCGCTGGTGGCCACGGGTTCGGCGGCCGGCTGCCCGGACTCCTCGCCGTCGGCGGGTCCGGCCGCCACCAGCAGGCCGTACAGCTCCTCCACGCGCGCCGCCGCCAGCGCGTTCCTGCCGTGCGTGAGCAGCACCGCGCCCGCGATGATCAGGGCGGCGCCGGGCACCGTGCAGGACGCGAGGTAGGGCAGCTGCCGCTCCGCGTACCGCTCGCCCGAGATGCCGTACCAGCCGATGACGCACAGCACCGCGCCGGTGGCGAGCGCCGCCCACCCGGCCCAGAGGACGGGGTGCACGGTCCGCAGTCGAGCTGTCCGCATCCGGGGCTCCCACATGTCGGGTCTCTGTCCGGCCCTTCCAAGTCCACCGATGGACTTGCACTATGCCTTCTGCAAGCTGACCCTGAAAGCACCGGGCGCACTTGGCCCGGACCGACACCCGGTGGTGAGCCAGATGGTTCTCGGGAGCGACCTCAGGCGAGGGAACGGCCGGCGGGGACGCGGGCCCGGGAGGGCCACCGGACGGCTGACGGCACTGGGAGCCGCCGCCGTCCTCGTCCTCGCCCCGGCCCTCGCGGCGTGCAGCGACGACAGCGGCGGGAGCAGCAGCGCACCGCCGACCCCCTCGGTCGAGAAGCCGACCAGTGCCCAGCCGAGCCCGACGGCCCCGTCGGACCCCGCGGCGGCCGAGAAGGAGATCAAGCAGAACTGGGAGAAGTTCTTCGACCCTGCCGTCTCCATGAAGGACAAGCAGGCGGTTCTGGAGAACGGCGACAAGATGACCGCCGTACTGAAGGGCTTCAGCGGTGACCAGCGCGGTCAGCAGGTCAAGGCGCACGTCGAGAAGATCGAGTTCACCTCGCCGACCGAGGCGAACGTGACGTACGCGCTGCTGCTGAAGGGCGCCACCGCGTTGCCGGGAGCCGCCGGGACCTCCGTCGAGCAGGACGGCACCTGGAAGGTCTCCGTGAAGACCCTGTGCGCCCTCGTCCAGCTGAGCGGCGATGCGTCGTCGAGCCCGGCCGCGGGTTGCTGAGACGGTTGCCGCGGGCCTGCTGCTCCTTGTGGGCACGGCCTGCGGCAGCCGCCTTCCCGAGAGCGACTTCGAGCACCGCGCCACATCGTCCGTACCGGGCGGCGCCGAACCGATCCGGGTCGGCATCATCACCAGCGTCACCAGCCCGGTCGGCGGCTCCACGTTCACCGGCCCGCGCGACGGGGCGAAGGCCTGGTTCGACCGGCTCAACGCGCGCGGCGGCATCGGCGGCCGCACGGTCGAGGTGCACACCTGCGACGACGGCGGCAGCGGCGTCGGCGACAACGAGTGCGTGCACAAGCTGATCGACGAGGACCGGGTGACCGCCCTGGTCGCCACCACTGCCCTCGACTACGCGGGCGCCTCCCGCGTGTCCGACGCGCGCGTGCCCGACATCGGGGGCCAGCCCATCGGCGCCGCCTACGACACCTACCCGCACCTGTACGGCATCTACGGCAGCCTCGCGCCGCGCACCGGCACGCCGGGCTGGGACGGAAAGCTGTACGGCGGCACCGAGGTCTACCGCTACTTCAAGCGCGAGCAGGGCGCCCGCACGGCGGCCGTGGTCTCCTACAACCAGTCCGCGTCGGCCTCCTACGCCCGCCTCGTCACCCAGGGCCTGAAGGCCGAGGGCTACAAGGTGGTCAGCGAGCAGGTCGACTTCGCGCTGCCCAACTTCCGCGCCGTCGCGGCCGATCTGAAGGACCAGGGCGCCGACCTCGTCTTCGACGCCATCGACACACACGGCAACGCCCAGCTGTGCGAGGCGATGGACGACGTCGGCGCCGAGGCCATCGCCAAGGTCACCAACGTGCAGAACTGGGCGTCCACCGTCCCCGAGGACTACAAGAACGCCCCGCGCTGCCGCAACGCCCTGTGGGCAACCGGTTCCAGCCGCAGCTACGAGGAAACGGGCAACCCGGCCGTACGGGAGTTCCGGGACGCGACCAAGGGCCTCAAGACGCACTCCCAGTGGCAGTTGGAGGGGTGGGCGGCCGCGAAGTGGTTCACCGACGCGGCCGAGTCCTGCGCCGGGACGGGCATCACGCGCGCGTGCGTGGACCGCTTCATGAACCGCAGCGAGCCCTACACCGCCGACGGTCTGCTCGTCCCGGTCGTCCACGAACGCCTGCCCGAGCCCCCGAAGACCCGCAGGACATGCCTGTCGGTGGCCCGCTGGAAGGACGGCAAGGGCTGGGTCTCCCAGGGCGACATGGACAAGAACTGCTTCGACGTACCGCAGTTGCCCTACACACCCTGAAGTGGCGTGGTGAAGGCAACCAATGGGCCGGGTCGGCGGTCTAACCCCCAAAGGCGAACGCACGCGGTGCCGGACGCATCGCACGCACGAGGGGGCGCCCGCATGACGACGTCGGCTCCGCGGACCGCGCGTCGGCGCGCCGGAGAGGACGCCGCCATGCCTCCGCGCGCCGACTGCATCGCCGACTCCGCGGGCGGACTGACCTTCGACGTCACGGAGACCGGCGAGCAGGGTGCCGCGCTGCTGGTGCTGCGCCGCCGCGACCGCGACGAGGAGGTCAGCCTGCCGCTGACCCCGGTCGGCAACGGCCGGCTGCGCGCCGCGTTGCCCAGCGGCGTCGCCCTGGCCGAGGGCCGCTGGGACGCCTACGCGCAGGTCGCGGGCGGCGAGCCGCGCCGCCTCGCCCCCGGCGTCAACGACCTGCGCTCCCTCGTCGACCGCGTGCCGAGCGGCTCCCTCGGCCATGTCGCCGTCCGCATCCCGTACGTCACCCGGCAGGGCAACCTCAGCGTCCGCAGCTGGCTGCGCGCCCCGCACGCCGAGGCGCACGAACTGCGGCCCGCCGAGGACGGGTTGGTGGTGCACGGCCGGGTGTACGGCACCGCACTCGCACCGGCCGCCCGCGCCGAGGCCCGCCACCGGGGCTCCGGCGCCCTGCTGCATGCCGAAGTGGTCGCCGAACAGGCGGAGTTCGGCTTCGCCCTGGCCTACGGAGTGCTGCCGCCCGGCATCTGGGACCTGTGGCTGCGCCCGGCGGGGGAGAGCGGGCCGCGGGTACGGATCGCGCGGCTGCTCGACGACATCGCCGACAAACAGCCGGTGCTCACGTATCCGCGCACGGCCCTGGACACGGAGTACGGCCCGGTGCAGGCCGGGCCGTACTTCACGCGGGACAACGACCTGTCCGTGTCCGTCGTGGCGAAGGGGGCCGTCGCCCCCGTCACCGGAGCGGACGGAAGAACTCCCTGACGTCACCGGTCAGCAGGTCCGGCGTCTCCAGCGCGGCGAAGTGCCCGCCCTGGTCGAACTCGGCCCAGTGGGCGACGGTGTTGGACCGCTCGGCGACCACCCGGACCGCGCGGTCGACCGCGAAGTTCGCGACGCCCGTGGGCACGCCCGAGGGGGCGGGCGGGCTTCCCCAGGTGCTCGCGGACTCGTAGTAGAGCCGGGCAGAGGAGCCCGCGGTCCCGGTCAGCCAGTACAGCATCACGTTCGTCAGCAGCCGGTCCCGGTCCACCGCGTCCTCGGGCAGCACCGCCGACGGATTCGTCCACTCCTGGAACTTCTCGACGATCCAGGCGAGTTGGCCCACCGGAGAGTCGTTCAGCCCGTACGCGAGGGTCTGCGGGCGCGTCGACTGGATCGCCACGTACCCCAACTGGTCCCGGCCGAACTGCTGCAGCGCGAGCCGTTCGCGCTCCCGGTCGCTCAGCGCCGCCCGGTCCTCGGCGGAGAGCGGGCCGAGCGGCGTGAAACCGGCCGACGCCGCGTTCACATGGACACCCACGACGGCGTCCGGCGCGACCCGGCCCAGCTCGGGCGAGATCACCGCACCCCAGTCGCCGCCCTGGGCACCGTAGCGCTCGTATCCGAGCCGGCGCATCAGCTCGGCCCACGCCTGGGCGATCCGCTGCACGTTCCAGCCACGCTCGCGGGTGGGCCCGGAGAAGCCGAAGCCGGGGATCGCCGGGATCACCAGATGGAAGGCGTCCGCCGGATCGCCGCCATGGGCACGCGGGTCGGACAGCGGGCCGATGACGTCCAGGAACTCCACGACCGACCCCGGCCAGCCGTGCGTGAGCAGGAGCGGCAGGGCGTCCGGTTCGGGGGAGCGGACGTGCAGGAAGTGCACCTGGGTGCCGTCGATCTCGGTGACGTACTGCGGGATCTCGTTCAGGGCGGCCTCGTGCTTGCGCCAGTCGTAGCCACTGCGCCAGTGCGCCGCGAGGTCGCGGACGTACGACAGCGGGGCCCCGTACTCCCAGCCCGCGCCCGGGAGTTCGTCGGGCCAGCGGGTCAGGTCCAGACGGGTGTGCAGATCCTGGAGCTGTGCCTCGGGGATCTCGATCCGGAACGGTCGTACCTCTTGGGTCGAGCTGTTGTCTGCCATGAACCCAACGTACGTACCCTTGCGGACAGTTACTGTCCTCAAAGGCTGGCAGACTCGGATCCATGTTGGAGACCTCGGCACGACTGCTGCGCCTGCTCTCGCTCCTGCAGGCCCACCGCGACTGGTCCGGCGCCGACCTGGCGGACCGCCTGGGCGTCACACCGCGCACCGTGCGGCGCGATGTGGACCGGCTGCGCGAACTCGGCTACCCCGTCAACGCCAGCCCCGGCACGGGAGGCGGCTACCAGCTCGGCGCGGGGGCCGAACTGCCGCCGCTGCTCCTCGACGACGACGAGGCGGTCGCCGTGGCGGTGGGCCTGCGCACGGCCGCCGGACAGGGCATCGAGGGCATCGGCGAGACCTCCGTACGCGCGCTCGCCAAGCTCGAACAGGTGCTCCCGAGCCGGCTGCGCCGCCGAGTGGGCGCCCTGAACGCCTTCACCGTGCCGATGCTGCGCGGCCCCCAGCCCTCCGCCGTCGACCCCGCCGTACTCACCGAGATCGCCCATCTGTGCCGGGACGCGGAGCGGCTGCGCTTCGAGTACCGCGACCATGGCGGCTCCTCGACCCGGCGCACCGTGGAACCGCACCGCCTGGTGTGCACCGAGCGCCGCTGGTACCTGGTCGCCTGGGACGTCGACCGCGACGACTGGCGTACGTTCCGGGTCGACCGCATCACGCCGAAGCCGCCGCACGGCCCGCGCTTCACGCCGCGCAATCCCCCCGCGGAGGACCTCGCCGCCTATGTCTCCCGGGGCGTCTCCGTGCGCGCGTACGCCTCGCATGCCGTCGTCCGGCTGTTCGTGCCCGTGGAGGAGGCCGCCGACCGTGTCTCGCCCTCCGCCGGGACGCTGGAGGCGGAGAGCGAGGGGACCTGTCTGCTGCGCACCGGGGCCGCGAGCCTCGATGTGATGGTGATTCACGTGATGCTGATGGGCTTCGAGTTCGAGATCCTGGAGCCGGCCGAGTTCACCGAGGCGGTCAGGACGGCGAGGGACCGGCTGACTCGGGCTCTTGAGCGGGTGCAGGAGCCAGCGCCGCGTACTCGGGATGGTGCAGGTCGAACGCCGGGGACTCGGAGCGGATCCGGGGCAGGGTGAGGAAGTTGTGCCGGGGTGGCGGACACGAGGTCGCCCACTCCAGGGAGCGGCCGTAGCCCCAGGGGTCGTCGACCTCGACCTTCGTGCCGTATTTGGCGGTCTTCCACACGTTGTAGAGGAAGGGCAGCGTGGAGAAGCCCAGCAGGAACGCGCCGATCGACGAGACGGTGTTCAGCGCGGTGAAGCCGTCGGCGGCCAGATAGTCGGCGTACCGGCGCGGCATGCCCGCGGCGCCGAGCCAGTGCTGCACCAGGAACGTGGTGTGGAAGCCGACGAAGAGCGTCCAGAAGTGGATCTTGCCCAGGCGCTCGTCGAGCATCTTCCCGGTGAGCTTCGGCCACCAGAAGTAGAAGCCCGCGAAGGTCGCGAAGACGACCGTGCCGAAGACGACGTAGTGGAAGTGGGCGACCACGAAGTACGTGTCCGTGACGTGGAAGTCGAGCGGCGGCGAGGCCAGGATCACCCCCGTCAGCCCGCCGAACAGGAACGTCGTCAGGAAGCCGGTCGCCCAGAGCATGGGCGTCTCGAAGGACAGCGAGCCCTTGAGCATCGTGCCGGTCCAGTTGAAGAACTTCACGCCCGTGGGCACCGCGATCAGGAACGACACGAAGGAGAAGAACGGCAGCAGCACCGCCCCCGTCGCGAACATGTGGTGCGCCCACACGACCACGGACAGACCGGTGATGGCCATGGTCGCGCCGACCAGGGTCAGATAGCCGAAGATCGGCTTCCGGCTGAAGACCGGCAGGATCTCCGTGATGATGCCGAAGAACGGCAGCGCGATGATGTAGACCTCGGGATGGCCGAAGAACCAGAAGAGGTGCTGCCACAGCAGCGCGCCTCCGTTCGCCGCCTCGAACACCACCGATCCGAAGCGCCGGTCCGCCTCCAGGACCAGCAGCGCCGCCGCGAGCACGGGGAACGCGAAGAGGATCAGGATCGAGGTGAACAGCGTGTTCCAGGTGAAGATCGGCAGCCGGAACATCGTCATGCCGGGGGCGCGCATGCCGATGATGGTGGTGATGAAGTTGACCGCGCCGAGGATCGTGCCGAAGCCGGCCAGCGCGAGCCCCATGATCCACATGTCGGGGCCGGGGCCCGGCGAGCGTTCCATGCTGTTGAGCGGGGCGTAGGCGAACCACCCGAAGGCGGCCGGCCCGTCGGTCACGAAGATCGAGCCCAGCACGATCAGGCCGCCGAAGAGGAAGAGCCAGTACGACAGCATGTTCAGCCGGGGGAAGGCGACGTCCGGCGAGCCGATCTGCAGCGGCATGATCTCGTTGGCGAACCCGGCGAAGGTCGGCGTCGCGAACAGCAGCAGCATGATCGTGCCGTGCAGGGTGAACAGCTGGTTGAACTGGTGGTTGTCGATGAGCTGCAGGCCGGGCCGGGCGAGTTCGGCGCGCATCAGCAGCGCCATGAGCCCGCCGACCAGGAAGAAGCCGAACGACGTGATCAGGTAGAGGTGGCCGATCTTCTTGTGGTCGGTGGTCGTGAGCCACTCGATGATCAGCCGTCCCGGCTGCTTCACCGCCGCGGGTCGCTCTGTCGCCAGCACGGTGTCCGTCCCCATCGCCCGCCCCTTCGCCATCGCGTCCTGGGCCTGCTGAAGCACCCGCCATGATGCTCGCGTCGCCCGTGCTCCGACAGGGGGCGTTCGGGTGACGTGTGGGGGATGCGTGTATTTCTCATGCGGTGTCAGATTCCGCGGGGAACACCGGAATCGGCGGAAAAGGATTCCTGCGGCAGGGTTCTCGGCCGTTTTCCATCGGATTGTTGAAGCGGCGGAAGGACGGCTGCGAATTACGTTCGAAGGCGTGCGGAAGGCGTACGGAACCCCTCGTACGTGTGACGGCCCGTCGCGCGGCAGCCGGTGTTATGGCGGCCGATACGCGTGTCGTGATCCTGTGACAGAAGCGTGACCGCGGACGGACCGCGGGGCGATAGGCCGGGCAAGGCAGGGGCGATAGGCCCGGCAAGGCAAAGCAAAGGACCCGCACTTCCCCGGCGGCGACGGGCGGCCTAACGTGGCCGTCATGGCACCCATTCCCACTCCTCCCGCAGAGCCCCACGACAGCCCGGACAGCTACGTCGGACTGGACGCGCCGGGCGCCGAGAGCCGTGCCCGGGAGCGCGGCTGGTCCACGGTGCGCTCGCTGCCACCGGGCGCGATCATCACCATGGAATACCGCGTGGGACGGCTGAACTTCGAGGTCACCGAGGGCAGGGTGACCCGCTGCTGGAAGGGCTGACCGCTCTTCGCCGACCTGCGGCTCGTCGATCTGCTGTGCGAAGGCCCCCGGCTCGTCAGGAGCCGGGGGCCTTCGCGGTGCGGGGAGGGGTTGTGCGTACCGGCCCCGCTGTCCGAGGGTGTCGGCCCGCTCAGCCGCCCGTCAGGGGGCGGGCCGGGCTGGAGCCGCGCGGCACCCGGTCCGAGTGCGGCGGGCGGCGGCTGCCGACCGGGGTGACCGGGGTGCGCTCGGAGCGGGCCGTGTGCGGGCCGGGGGCGAGGTAGCCGGGCGCCCTGGCGGAGCGGGCGGCGCCCACCGGCTCGCGGACCGGAGCTTCGTCGTCCGCAGGGGCCGGGGAGCGCTGTGCGAGCAGGGCGGGGGCGCCGACCGGAACGGCGACGGGGGCGGGCGCGGTACGGCGGCGGCGGTTGCGCAGGGAGTCGCGCAGGCCGAAGATCGCGGCCTCGGCGCGGGCGATGACCGGCTCGCACCACGGAAGCGCCAGCAGGATCAGCAGCCCGGCGGCCCAGCCGAGGAGGACATCGCTCAGCCAGTGCGTACCGAGGTAGACGGTGGTGAGGCCGACGCCCAGCGAGGTCACGGCGGAGATGGCGGACAGCCAGCGCCGGGCGCGCGGGGTCGAGGCCAGGTACGCCAGGATGCCCCAGGTCACGACGGCGTTGGCGGTGTGACCGGAGGGAAATATATCGCCGCCGAGCCCCATCTCGTTCGAGCCGATCGTGATGGCGTAGTGCGGACCGAGACGGCCCATGCCCAGCTTGGCGGCGCCGACCGTGATGTTCAGCAGCAGCAGCGAGGCACCGAGCGTCAGCAGCGGACGCAGGGTGTGCTGCCGCCAGGAACGCCAGCCCAGCCAGGCCGCGACCATCACCGCGGTGGGGCCGCGCTGGCCGAGCACCACGTAGTAGTCGAGGAACGCGTGGATCTCCGGCCACTGCTGGTAGGGCCGGAAGAACATGACCTGCCAGTCGAACCGGACCAGCCACGACGTGATCGCCACGGCCCACACGATGGCCACGTAGAAGGCCAGGGTGGCTACGAGCAGCACCACCCTGTGCCGCGACATCCGCGGCACATCGATGTGGGCCGGTCGTTCCGGCTCACGGTCCAGCCGGGCGAAGACCCGGTCCAGACGGGTGAGGTTTCGTTCGGTACGCACCCAATCGACGTTACAGCGAGTGAGCTGCGTTCCAGGCCGAATCCCTGTGTTTGTGATGACGATGTGATGTGGGATTGCTCTCAGGATCAGGTTTATTTCTATGGATTCCCTATTTGCCGGAGTGCTCGGCCTTCAATTCCATTGATCATCGCCTGTTCTTGTTTTATGGCCCTTTTGAATTCGTTCACCGAATGCTGGGCCGGAATTCCCCGGCTGCTCACCGGCGCCGCCGGGCGGCGCCGAGCCGATCATGGCGGTCCGGAGCCGTTCAGCCAGAAGGCCCCGTAGACGGCCGAAGCCACCGCCACACCCCCGGCCACCAGGGCCGACCTGGACGTTCGCAGCCGGGACAGGGCCAGTGCGAGGGGCAGCAGCAGGGGGAAGGCGGGCATCAAGAGGCGCGGTTTCGAGCCGAAGTAGCTCGACGCGCACAGAGCGAGCGCGACGACCACCCCGGAGTACACGAGCAGCGGCAGCGGCTGCCCCTGCCGTACGCCCACCACGTACAGCCAGATGACCAGGGCGACCCCGACGAGGATCGCGAGACCCGCCAGGGCCGCGGGGAACGACGTGAGCTTGTCGCCGACGAACCGGGCGAAGGCGTAGCCGCCGTCGAAGCCGTTGCGCCAGCCCGCCTGGACGTCGAGATAGCCCAGCGGGCCGTCCCCGGTGCGATGGCCGACCCACAGGACGTAGCCGGCGGCGCCCAGCGGCGCGAGCAGCATGCCGAGGGCGCGCCGCCACCGGGGCGCGCCGCCCGCCGGGAGCGCGCTTCTCTCCCGCACGAACGAGGTGATCGCGGCCACCCAGAGGGCCGCGACGACCGCGGCCCCGACCGGGCGGGTCAGCCCCGCGAGCGAGGCGAGCAGGCCCGCCGTCAGCCAGCGGCCGGTCAGCACCGCGTACAGCGACCAGGCGGCGAGCGCCGTGAACAGGGATTCGCTGTACGCCATCGACTGCACGACACCCACGGGCAGCAGCGCCCACACGAGCACGGCACAGACCCCGGCACGGGCCCCGTACACATGGTCCGCGACCGCGAAGATCCCCCAGGCCGCGGCCGGCGAGGCGAGCGTGCTCACCAGCAGCCCGGCGTCCGCGTACGACAGCGGGGAGAGCGCGTGGACGAGCCGCTCCAGCCAGGGCAGCAGCGGGAAGAACGCCAGGTTCGAGTGCACGTCACCGTTCGGCAGGCGCACCTCGTAGCCGTAACCGAGATCGGCGACCCGCACGTACCAGAGCGAGTCCCAGCGGGCGCTGAGCAGGGTGTGCGCGCTCTTGCCGCGCGCCGCGCTCCAGACGGCGAGGGTGATCAGGCCCAGGGCGCGCACCGCCACGTACCCGAGAAGGGCGGGTGCGGCCCGGCGCAGGGCGCCCGTGCGGGGCCGCGTCACGACAGGCGTCTCAAGATCGGTCACGGGTCCGATTATCGACGGCGTACGGAACCGGGCGGTCGAGGAATGCGGAATCCGACGGTCCATGGGGGTGCGGTGCACCCCTGGGGGGCGTGGTGCACGCCACACTCCGCGTGGGAGAACGTGAGAGGTCCACCACGCGTCATCGGCGAGAACTCGCGTACGCTGGCCGCTCACTCGCCTTTGTTGCGTGGGCGCCGGGAGTCCGCTCCTCCCGAGCCACGGCCGCTGGGAGTCCCCACCCCGCGGTCCCGCCGAACGCGAGGGATCATCTGGGAGGTACGTACATGTCCGGGACGACCACGGCCGCAGCGCGTTGCCGTCGGGAGGCCGGGGCCGGTGCAAACCGCTGGGTCGTTCTTGTGGTGCTGTGCGTCAGCCTGCTCCTCGTCGCCCTCGACGCCACCGTGCTGCATGTCGCGGTGCCCGCCGTCACCGAGGACCTCAAGCCCGGCGCGATAGAACTGCTCTGGATCGTCGACGTCTACCCGCTCGTCTGCGCCTCGCTGCTGATCCTCTTCGGCACGCTCGGCGACCGCGTCGGCCGCAGAAGGATCCTCCTTTTCGGATACGCCCTCTTCGGCGTCGCCTCGGCCCTCGCGGCCCTCGCCGACAACGCGCAGGTCCTCATCGCGGCGCGTGCCCTGCTCGGCGTCGGCGGCGCGATGATCATGCCCGCGACCCTGTCGATCCTCCGCCAGGTCTTCCCCGACCGGCGCGAACGGGCGCTCGCCATCGGCATCTGGAGCGCCGTGGCAGCCGTGGGCGCGGCGGTCGGACCGCTGCTCGGCGGCTTCCTCCTCGAACACTTCTGGTGGGGCTCCGTCTTCCTCATCAACATCCCGCTGATGCTGGTCAGCCTGCCGGTCGGCCGGATGCTGCTGCCCGAGTCGCGCGGCGATCGCAACGGCCCCTGGGACGTCGTCGGCGCCCTGATGGCAGCCGCCGGGCTCTTCGGTCTCGTCCTCGGCGTGAAGCGGCTGGGCGGCGGCGAGGCCCCGCTCAGCCCGTACACACTGCTGCCGCTGCTGGTCGGCGGTGTGCTGATGGCCGGCTTCGTCCGGCGCCAGCGGCGGCGCGAGCACCCGCTCGTCGAGCTGCGGATGTTCGCCCGGCCCGCCTTCAGCACGTCCGTCGGCTGCATCGTGCTCGCCATGCTGGCCCTCGTCGGTCTTGAGCTGATCGCCGCGCAGTACCTCCAGCTGGTGCTGGGGCTCTCCCCGCTGGAGACCGGGCTGCGGCTGCTGCCGCTCACCGTCGCGGCGATGGCCTCCGGGCTCGCCGGAGCGAAGCTGCTGCGGCAGTTCGGGCCGCGCACGATGGTCTGCTTCGGCTTCTGCCTCACCGCCGCCGCCGTCGTCACGCTCACCGCGATGGGCGGCGACGACAACGCCGGACTGCTGCTCTTCGGCTTCGTGCTCCTCGGGTTCGGTCTTGAGACGACACTCTTCGGCGCGTACGAGTCCATGCTGAGCGAGGCGCCACCGGCCCAGGCGGGGGGCGCCGCCGCCATCGGCGAGACCTCCTACCAGCTGGGCGCCGGCATCGGTATCGCCCTGCTGGGCAGCGTGATGAACGCGGCCTACGCACCCGGGCTGTCGTCGGTGCCCGGAGTCCCGGCCGCCGACTCGGCCGCGGCGGGGCACTCGCTCGGGGAGGCGTACGACGTCTCGGCGCGACTGGGCGGGGAGCGGGGCGAGGCGCTGCGGCATGCCGCGCGGGAGTCCTTCGTGCACGGGCTGCATGTGACCCTGCTGGTCAGCGCGGGGCTGCTGCTGCTCGGGGCCGTGATGGCGCTGCGGTTGCCGCGGGTCATGGAGTGCGGGGTGCCTGCGGCGGGCTCGGCTGAGATTCCGGCGCCCCGGGATGTCATGGAGCCCAGGGTCTCCGCGTAGGGCCGCCTGGGCCTTCGGCCCGGCGGATCGTCTCCCACCCGCGCACCGCCCGTGCTACTCGGGTTGCCAGTGCTGCTCTCCTGTGCCGACCGCTCGCCGTCGGCGGCTGCGGGTTCGGGTTCCTCTGGACTTGCGGGACACTGCGTCGTAACGTCGGGTCGACATCGTAACTAGCGGTGCTAGTTTTAGTGTTCCGGAGGCTCCCCCTATGTCCGCGTCCTCGAAGCTGCCCCCCTTCGACCCCGCCGACCCCCTCGGCATCGACGACCTGCTGGACGCGGAGGACCTCGCGATCCGCGAGACCGTGCGGACATGGGCGGCGGACCGGGTGCTGCCGCACGTCGCCGAGTGGTACGAGAAGGGGGAGCTGCCGGACATCCGCGAGCTGGCGCGGGAGTTGGGGTCCATCGGCGCGCTCGGGATGTCCCTGGAGGGATACGGGTGCGCGGGCGCGTCCGCCGTGCAGTACGGGCTCGCCTGCCTGGAACTGGAGGCCGCCGACTCCGGGATCCGGTCCCTCGTGTCCGTGCAGGGATCCCTCGCCATGTACGCCATCCACCGCTTCGGCAGCGAGGAGCAGAAGCAGCGCTGGCTGCCCGGCATGGCCGCCGGCGAAATCATCGGCTGCTTCGGGCTCACCGAGCCCGACCACGGGTCCGACCCGGGAGCCATGCGGACCCACGCCAAGACCGACGGCGGGGACTGGGTTCTCAACGGGCGCAAGATGTGGATCACCAACGGGTCGGTGGCGGGCGTCGCCGTCGTCTGGGCGCAGACCGACGACGGGATCCGCGGCTTCGTGGTGCCCACCGACGCGCCCGGGTTCTCCGCGCCCGAGATCAAGCACAAGTGGTCGCTGCGGGCGTCCGTCACGAGTGAGCTCATCCTCGACGACGTCCGGCTGCCCGCCGATGCCGTCCTGCCCGAGGTGGTGGGGCTGAAGGGACCGCTGAGCTGTCTGTCCCACGCGCGCTACGGAATCGTGTGGGGCTCGATGGGGGCGGCGCGGGCCAGTTTCGAGGCCGCCGTCGAGTACGCGAAGACGCGGGAGCAGTTCGGCAAGCCCATCGGTGGCTTCCAGCTCACTCAGGCCAAGCTCGCCGACATGGCGGTCGAGCTGCACAAGGGCATCCTGCTCGCGTACCACCTGGGGCGGCGGATGGACGCCGGCCGGCTGCGCCCCGAGCAGGTCAGCTTCGGCAAGCTCAACAACGTCCGGGAGGCGATCGAGATCTGCCGTACGGCACGGACGATTCTCGGCGCCAACGGGATCTCGCTCGAATACCCCGTGATGCGGCACGCGACCAATCTGGAGTCCGTGCTCACCTACGAGGGCACCGTCGAGATGCACCAACTGGTACTGGGCAAGGCGCTCACCGGGCTGGATGCCTTCCGGTAAGCCCTGTGCGGGCTGAACAACCCTGCGGGGGCAGGGCCGGTGAGCGGCCCTGCCTCAGCTCTGGTTGAAGAAACCGTCCTGCTGACGGCCCGCGGCCTCACCGCTGACGATCTCCGTGTTCGCCGGAGTCAGCAGGAAGACACGGTTGGCGACCCGCTCGATCGTGCCGCGCAGGCCGAAGGTCAGGCCGGCCGCGAAGTCCACGACGCGCTTGGCGTCGGCGGGCTCCATGGACGTGAGGTTCATGATGACCGGGACGCCGTCCCGGAAGAGTTCGCCGATGCCGCGTGCGTCCCGGAAGCTGTCCGGGGTGACCGTGCCGATCCGGCGGCCCTTCTCCTCCGCCGTTTCGGACGCGACCTTCACGCGCGGGTCGGTGACCCAGGCGTCTCCGGATTCCTGACCCTCGGCGTAGTTGTCGTCGTCGTAGTAACGCTCGTCATCGTTGTCGTCGACGAGGCCAAGCCAGGCACTCGCCTTGCGCACCGATCCCATGGACGCCTCCTCTCACAGCGGTCTTTCTTGCTTTCCGCATCCCCATGGTCGTCCATGATGCGGATGTCGCGCCAAGTGGATAGACGCCGCGCGGGGGTTTCGTGACGGTACTGGTGCACAACGAATCCGTCGAGAGCCCGCGTCTCCCAAGGGTCTTGCTGTGAACGGCTGCTGACTGAGAGTGAAATATGATTTCTCATGGCGGACGGGTGACGGGTGGTGCGTACGGGTGAACGGAGTGGTCGATACGATGCCGCAGCTCAACGTCGTACGTGTTGTCGTACTTGTGTCGTCGTATCTGTCGCGGTGTCACGGGATCTCGGGGGAGTGTCGTGTTCGGAATCGTGAGGCCTTGCAGCCACCGTCTCGGTGAGGGGCTGAAGGCGCAGTGGATGGCGCATCTGTGCGGGCTCTGCCTCGCGTTGCGCGGGGACCATGGGCAGCTCGCGCGGGTCGTCACCAACTATGACGGGCTGCTCATCTCGGTTCTGACGGAGGCTCAGGCCGGTCAGGAAAGCGGTGGGCGGCGGACCGCCGGACCCTGTCCGCTGCGCGGCATGCGCACGGCCTCCGTCGCCCAGGGGGAGGGCGCGCGCCTCGCCGCCGCCGTCTCCCTCGTGCTGGCCTCGGCCAAGGTGCGCGACCATGTCGCCGACGGGGACGGTCTCTTGGCGCGCAGGCCCGTGGCCCTCGCCGCGCGCAAGGTCGCCGCGAGCTGGGACAGGGCCGGGGCCCGGACCGGGTCCGACGTCGGGTTCGACACCGCCGTACTGGTCGACGCCGTGGACCGGCAGCTCGGCATCGAGACGCTCGCCGGTCCCGGCACACCGATCCTGACGGTCACCGAGCCGACCGAGACGGCGACCGCCGCGGCCTTCGCGCACACCGCGATCCTGGCCGGCCGCCCCGGCAACGCCGAGCCTCTCGCCGAGGCCGGACGCCTCTTCGGGCGGCTCGCGCATCTGCTGGACGCCGTGGAGGACAGGGAGACCGACGCCGCGTCGGGTGCCTGGAACCCGCTGACGGCCACGGAGACCTCGCTGACCGAGGCCCGGCGGCTCGCCGATGACGCGCTGCACGGGATACGGCTCGCGCTGCGCGAGGTCGCCTGGGGGGCCGAGGGCTCCCGGGGCCGGCACGGCTCCGACGGCAAGCTGGCGCATCTGCTGCTCGCGCACGAGCTGGGGCGCTCGGTGGACCGGGCGTTCGGGACAGCGGCCTGCTCGCACGGGGGCGCGCACGGCGCGGAGGGTTCCTTCGGGCCGCCGCCTCAGCAGGGCGGGCCGTCCAGCCCGCAGAATCCGTACGTCGGTGGTGGCAACCCCTTCGCCGGCGGCAATCCCTTCGGCGGTGAGCCGCCGCGGCCCGGCAAGCGTGGCTTCTGGGCGGGGTGTGCGGCCGCGATCGGAGTGTGCTGCACCTGCAAGGTGTGCTGCGCCGACGAGTTCGAGGGCCCGTGGTCCCGCAAGAAGCGCGAAGGGTGCCTGAGCGGCTGCGACTGCGACGGCGGGTGCTGCAACTGCTGCGAGGCATGCGAATGCTGTGAGTGCTGCTCGTGCTGCGACTGCGGGCTGTGACGGGGCAGGCCGCGCCGTTTCCCGGGTCCTTTGCTGTTCCCGTGCTGTTCCCCGGGCCCTTTGCGGGGCCCGGGGAACGGCCGGTCTAGTTCTTCAGCTCCGGCGGCGAGATCTGTGACTTCTCGATCGCCGAGCCTGTCGTGCCCCACTTCTTGAGGATCCTGTCGTACGTCCCGTCGGCGATCAGCTTGTTCACCGCGGCCTGGAAGGCGGGCGCCAGTTCGGTGCCCTTCTTGAAGGCGAAGCCGACGTCGAGACGGTGGAACTCGTTCAGGAACTTCACGCCGTCCTGGTGGGCGACGGCGTAGCGCAGTCCGTTGATGGTGCTCATCACCACGTCGCTGCGGCCCTGTTGCAGCGAGGACCAGATGGCGCCCTGTTCGCTGTAGGTCTGCACCTGGTACGCCTTCTTGCCCGCTTCGGTGCAGAGCTTCTTGTTGTCCTCCAGCGTCGCCTCGAAGGTGGTGCCCGCGCCGGTCGCGACGTTCAGCCCGCACAGCTGCCGCAGGTCGGTGATCTTCCCCAGCCTGCTGTCCTCGCGGGCGGCGAAGCCCTGACCGTCGTTGATGTACGTGACGAAGTCGATCGCCTTGCGCCGCTCGTCGGTGACCCCGAAGTTGCTCGCACCGAAGTCGTACTTGCCGCTGTCGAGGGCCGGCAGGATCGCCTCGAAGCCGGCGGCCTCGCGCTTCAGTCGGATGCCGAGCACCTTGGCGACGGCGGCCGCGAAGTCGACGTCCTGGCCGGTCAGCGTCTTGCCGTCGGACAGATAGGTGGTGCCGGGCGGAGCGCCGCCGACGCTGATGGCGACGGTCAGGCTGCTGACGCCGGAGGGCAGCAGTTTCGCCGCCGTCTCGTCCTTCGGGATGGACGAGACCACATCCGTGGTCGGGATCCGGTCGCTCCTGGCGGCGGCCTGGGCGGTACCCGAGCCACCGCCGTCGTCGGAGTCGCCGGAGCCGCAGGCCGTGAGCAGCAGCGTGGCGGACGTGATCAGGGCGAAGGGCAGGAAAACACGGCGGCGGGGCCGCGTGGACGTACTCATGGCGTACGGATCTCCTGAACAGGCAGAAGGCAGAAGGCAGAAGGCAGAGGGCAGACGGCAGACGGCAGACACGGGTCGGCGGAATGCCTGCCGAACCGGGCTGTGTCGAGTGGACAGCGCGAGGGGAGGGGAGCGCGGGCTACGCGTGTGTGAAGGCGTGGGCAACGGCGCGAAGGCGCCGGGACAACGCAGAAAGCGCCCGTTCAGAAGGGGCGCGGAAGGTCAGCTCAACAGGAAGAGGACCACACTCGACCGAAGTCGATGTGGGAGCGCGTGACCAGCCACTGCTGCGAATGCATGGGCCCAAGTGGAACAGGCATCCGTTTCCGCGTCAACTGACGTGAGACGTACGGCTCACACTCTGGACAACCTTGACAGCCATGGGAAACAGCCCCGTACTCTCGACGGACGGCCCTGCTGAGGGGCTCGGCCGTACGGCGCTCTCGCGGGCGCCGCCTGTGAAGGCATCACCGTGTTCGACTCACGCATCACGGAGCCTTCGCATGTCCTCCGACACCCTCGTCAAGGTGGCCGCTGCGCACAACGCGGCGCCCTTGCGCATCGTTCCGCGCCGCCGCCCCGGTCTGTGGGCCACCGCCGCCGCCGTCCTCGTACTGCTCGGGCTCGCCGCCACCTCCGTCGTCCGCAACGAGGCGTTCCAGTGGGACGTCGTCGGCGACTACTTCACCTCGGCCTCGGTGCTGCGCGGCCTGTGGCTCACCCTCTGGCTGACCGCGGTCGTGATGGCGCTCGGCTTTGCGCTGGGCACCCTGCTCGCCGCGTTCCGTCTCTCGTCCAATCCGGTGCTGCGGGCGGTGAGCTGGGGGTACGTCTGGCTGTTCAGGTCCATGCCGATCCTGGTGCAGCTGCTGTTCTGGTTCAACATCGGGGCGCTGTACCCGCAGATCCTCGGCGTGCGGACGGTGAACCTGCTCGGCCCGGTCACCGTCGCCATCGTCGGCCTGACACTGCACGAGGCCGCGTACGCCGCCGAGGTGGTGCGCGGCGGCATCCTCTCCGTCGGCCGCGGCCAGATCGAGGCCGCGCAGGCGCTGGGGCTCGGCCGATGGCGTCGTTGGCGCCGGATCGTGCTGCCGCAGGCGATGCGCTCCATCGTGCCGCCGGCCGGGAACATGCTGATCGGCACCCTCAAGGGCACCTCCATCGTCAGCGTCATCGCCGTGCAGGACCTGCTCTACTCCGTGCAGCTCGTCTACCACCGCACCTACCAGGTCATCCCCCTCCTGATGGTCGCCACGATCTGGTACATCGTCGTCACCTCGGTGCTCAGCGTCGGCCAGTACTACGTCGAGAAGCACTACGCGCGCGGTTCGGAGCGGACGCGATGAAGCCGAGTGACGTGCTGAACCCGAGTGACGCGCCGAAGCCCGGCCATGTGCTGAAGCCGAGTCTGGTGATCGTGGGGGCCGGTCCGCGGGGGACCGGCCTGCTGGAGCGGATCGCCGCCAACGCGCCCGAGCTGTACGCCGGTTCGGGACTCGACGTGCACCTGGTCGACCCCCATCCGCCGGGCGGCGGACGCATCTGGCGCGAGGAGCAGTCACCGCTGTTGTGGATGAACTCGCAGGCCCAGGACGTCACGATGTTCACCGACGAGACCGTCGCCATGGCCGGACCGGTCCTCGAAGGCCCCAGCCTGCACGAGTGGGCGGGCCTCGACGGGCGGACCTTCGCCGACCGGCAGCGGCAGGGCGCGTATCTGCGCTGGGTGTACGAGAACACCGTCGCCGCCCTGCCCCCGGGTATCACCGTCCACCACCACCCGGCCCGCGCCCTGCGCGTCGGCGGGCCCCGCGCGGGCCGCCAGCAGGTCTGGCTCGAAGGCCGCCCCCGGCCGCTCCTCGCCGACCTCGTCGTCCTCGCACTCGGCCACCTCGACGCCGAACTCGACGAGGAACAGCGCGAGTTGGCCGCGTACGCGCGGGAGAACGGGCTGCTCCACCTGCCGCCGGACTTCACCGCCGACAGCGACCTCTCCGGGCTCGCTCCCGGCGAACCGGTTCTCGTCCGCGGCTTCGGGCTCGCCTTCGTCGACCTGATGGTGCTGCTGACGGAGGGCCGCGGCGGACGCCACGACGGCGAGGACTATGTTCCGTCCGGGCGCGAGCCCGTCCTGTACGTCGGCTCCCGGCGCGGAGTCCCCTACCACTCCAAGATCGGCTACGACTGGGAGGGCGAACGCCCGCCGCTGCCGCGCTTCTTCGGGCCCGGCGAGGTCGACGAACTGCTCGCACGCCCCGCCGGCTTCGACTTCCGCCGCGATGTGTGGCCGCTGGTCGAGAAGGAACTGGGCTTCGCGCACTACCACCGGCTGTTCACCTCCCACCCCGAGCGCACGGCCCTTTCCTGGGCGGAGTTCGAGGAGAAGTACGCGGCGGGCGACGGCGCCGACCTCCAGGCGCTGGTGGCGTCCGCCGTGCCCGACCCGGCCGACCGGCTCGACCTCGCCGCGCTCGACCACCCGCTGGACGGGGTGCGCCACACCTCGCCCGAGGAACTCCAGACCGGTCTGCGCACCTACATCGAGAACGATCTGACTCGCCGTCACAACTCCTCGTACAGCCCGGACTTGGCAGTCTTCCTCGGGCTGCTCTCGGTGTACGGCCAGCTGGTCCGGCTCGGTGACATCGGCTCCTGGTGGCACGGCTTCTTCAGCTACCTCGCGTCGGGGCCGCCCGGGCCGAGGCTGCGTCAGATGCTTGCCCTGTCGCGGGCGGGCGTCCTGAGGTTCCTCGGCGCCGGCATGACCGTCACGGCAGAGGACGGTGTCTTCCGGGCGCGCAGCGCCACCGTGCCCGGCGCGGTGACCGAGGCCCGTGCCCTCGTCGAGGCACGGCTTCCGCACCCCACGGTCGCCCAGACCCGGGACGCGCTGCTGCGCGCGCTGTGGGAGGACGGCGCGGCGGCGACCCCCGAGGGGCTGCTCGCCGTCGACCCCGCCGACGGCCGCGTCCTCGATCGCTCCGGCACCCCGCACCCCCGGCGCTTCGCGCTCGGCCCGCACACCGACGCCCGGGGCTCCGGCGCGTTCACCCGGCCCCGCACCGGCGGCCCGGCCTTCCGGCAGAACGACGCGACGGCGCGCGCCGCGCTGATGTTCCTGCGCGACCTTCAAGACCACGGCGTTCACGACGGCGACGTTCACGACGGCGACGTTCACCACCGTGAGGTTCAAGACCACGACGTTCACGACCACGACGTTCACGACCGCGGCGTTCAAGAGCGCGGCCTTCACCCCGCCCGAGGAGCAGCCTGATGAGCGCCCCCGTCACCCCCGCCACGACCACGGCATCCGCCATGGTCGACATCAGGTCCGTGCGCAAGAGCTTCGGTTCGCTGGAGGTGCTCAAGGGCATCGACCTCGAAGTCCGCGCCGGCGAGGTCACGGTGATCCTCGGCCCCTCCGGCTCCGGCAAGTCGACGCTGCTGCGCACCATCAACCATCTGGAGAAGGCCGACGAGGGCTCGATCAGCGTCGACGGCTCGTACGTCGGATACCGGCGCTCGGGCGACACGCTGCACGAGCTGAGCGAGCGGGAGACCCTCAGGCAGCGCACCCGGATCGGGTTCGTCTTCCAGAACTTCAACCTCTTTCCGCACCTCACAGTGGTGGACAACATCATCGAGGCCCCGGTCTCCGCACTGAAGCGCCCCCGCAAGGACGCCGTGGAGACCGCGCGCCGTCTGCTAGACCGGGTCGGGCTCGCCGACAAGACCGACGCCTACCCGGGACAGCTCTCCGGCGGCCAGCAGCAGCGCGTCGCCATCGCCCGCGCGCTCGCCCTGGAGCCGAAGCTGCTGCTCTTCGACGAACCGACCTCGGCGCTCGACCCCGAACTGGTCGGCGAAGTCCTCGACGTCATCAAGGACCTGGCCCACCAGGGCACCACGATGATCGTCGTCACGCACGAGATCGGCTTCGCCCGCGAGGTCGCCGACACCGTCGTCTTCATGGACGACGGCCGCATCGTCGAACAGGGCGCCCCCGGCGACGTACTCGACCGGCCGCGGCACGACCGCACCCGCGCCTTCCTGTCCAAGGTTCTGTGAACCCCGGGTTCCGTGAACCTCCTTACCCCGACCAGGAGTTCGTCACATGACCGGATCGCACGGCCGGGGGTTGCCGCACCTGGCCGCGGCTCTCGACCAGCAGGGGGCGCACGACTCCGCCCCGTACGAGGAGGCGGTTCGGCTCGCGGAGCGGGGTGGACTCGACTTCGTGACGCTCGGCGACACCTTCGCCGGCCCCGGCCCCGACGCCCTCGCCGTACTGTCCCGACTCGCGCTCGGCACCCGGCGCATCGGCCTGGTGCCGACCGTGGACAGCCCGCACACCGAGCCCTTCCGGGTGCCGGCCGCGGTGACGGCCCTCGACAGGGTCAGCCGAGGCCGCGCCGGCTGGCACATCGGCGTGTCGACTACCGAGGGCGAGGACCGGCTCTCGGGCCGCCGTCATGACGCGGCCGCCCGGCTGTGGGACAGCTGGGAGGGCGGCGCCGACTCCTCGATGAAGGGCTCCTCGGCCGTGCCGCGGCCCCCGCAGGGGTATCCGGTGCGGATCGTGGACGCCACGGAGAGGAGTGCGCGACCGGTCGCCGCCCGGTACGCCGACGTGGCGCTGGTCCGGGTCGCGGATCCCGCCCAGGCCGCCGCCGTACGGGCCGAACTGCGCTCCGCGGTACGGGAGTTCGGGCGGGACCCCGACCGGTTGCGTGTCCTCGGCTCGCTCCACGTGGACCTCGGAGGCGGCGAGCGGGCGGCCGCACCGGGCCACGGCGGCGGGGGACCCCGGCAGACCGCGCAGGGTCCGCTCTACCGGGGCGGCCCCGTCGACCTCGCCGAACTGATCACCGACTGGCATGAGGCCGGTGCCGTCGACGGCTTCCACCTCACCCCGGTCGAGCCGCTCCGTGACCTGGAACGACTGGTCAACGGCACGGTGGCGCTGCTCCAGCACCGCGGCCTGTTCCGCACCTTCTACCCGGGCAGCACCCTCCGCGAGCACCTGGGCCTGGCCCGGGCCGCCAACAGGCTCGGGCTTCCGGACCCCGTATGGAAAGGTTGATCACATGACGACGGACGCATCCGACGACTGGAAGCGGTGGCACGAGCACCGCACCGAAGCGGTGTCGGCGCCCCACGGACCGCTCTCGCTCACGGGCACGCACTGGCTGGAGGACTATCCGGAGGGGCGACTTCCGGACATCCCCGGGCGGTGGACCGCCGCCGGTGACGCGGTGGTGCTCGCCGTCGGCGAGACGGACGCTCTCCCGGACGGCGGCCTCACGGTCGACGGGAAGCCCTTCACCGGCGAGATCCGCCTCGGCGCCGACTCCGGGCCCGCGGCCGCCTCCCGTGTCGCGCACGGCGGGCGCCGGCTCGTCGTCCTCGTCCGCGAGGGCATCTGGGGCGTCCGCGACTTCGACCCCGACGCGCCCGCACGCGCAGCCTTCCGGGGCATCGAGGCGACCGCGTACGACGCGCGCTGGTCGGTGCCGGGCCGCTTCACGCCGTACGGAGAGGACCGCACCGTACGCGTCGAGAACGCGGACGGACGTGCGCGCGGCCTCGGCCTCGGCGGCGAACTCGCCTTCTCGCTGGACGGGCAGGACCGCACGCTCCAGGTGTCCGTGCAGGGCGACGGATCCCTGTGGGCCGTCTTCGCCGACGCGACCAGCGGGGGCAGCAGCTACCGTTTCCGGTTCCTCCACCCGTCGGCGCCCGACGCCGAGGGGCGTACGACGGTGGACTTCAACCGCACGCAGTTGCCGCCGTGCGCCTTCGCCGACCACTTCATCTGCCCGTTCCCGCCGCCCGGCAACACCCTGGACACGGCGGTCGCGGCGGGGGAGCGGCACCTGATCTGAGCCTTCGCGAGCGGAGTCGTCCGCCTCGAAAGATCAACTCCCTGACGGCATACGCAAGTTGAACACTGCACGGCCGAAAGGCGCCCTTGCGCCCGTCGGCCGTGCGGTCGAATACTCCCCCACAGCGCTTGTCAGGAGCACGGCTTGTCCGGAATCCGGACGAGCTGCCCCCGGCTGCGCCTCACGGGCCCCGACCCCACGCGGGCCCCCGACTTCCCCAGTGGAGGAACGACAAGTGAGGATCAAGCGCACCACCCCCCGTAGTGGCATAGCGAGACGGACCCGGCTGATCGCCGTGGCCACCGGATTCGCGGCCGCCGCAGCGTTCGCCGTCCCCACCGCGAACGCGTCCGACGCCCACACGTTCAGCACCACCGAGCTGAGCAGCGCCAAGGCCTCGGTACTCAAGTCCGACGTCGCGGGCACCGCCTGGGCGGTCGACGCCAAGACGAACCGCGTGGTCGTCACCGTCGACAGCACGGTCTCCAAGGCCGAGATCGCCAAGATCAAGAAGGACGCGGGCAGCACCGCCGGCGCCCTCACGATCAAGCACACCCCCGGCAAGTTCAAGAAGCTGATCACCGGCGGCGACGCCATCTACGGCGGCCAGTACCGCTGTTCGCTCGGCTTCAACGTGCACAGTGGGAGCACCTACTACTTCCTGACCGCAGGCCACTGCGGTGAGGTCGCCTCCACCTGGTACTCCAACTCGGGTCACACCACGACCCTGGGCACGAACGTCAGCTACAGCTTCCCGACCAACGACTTCGCGCTGGTGCGCTACACCGGCTCGACCGCCCACCCGAGCGCGGTCGGCAGCCAGACCATCAGCAGCGCCGCGACGCCGAGCGTGGGCACGACGGTCTACCGTCGCGGCTCCACCACCGGCACGCACAGCGGCCGGGTCACGGCACTGAACGCCACGGTCAACTACGGCGGCGGCGACGTCGTCTACCAGATGATCCAGACCACGGTCTGCGCCGAGGGCGGCGACAGCGGCGGTCCGCTGTACGCGGGCTCCGTCGCCTACGGTCTGACCTCCGGCGGCAGCGGCAACTGCAGCTCCGGTGGCACGACCTTCTTCCAGCCCGTCACCGAGGCTCTGAGCTACTACGGCGTGAGCGTCGGCTGACACCTTCGACCAGCCGGCAGCAGGCGAGCCCCCGTACGCGACGGCGTACGGGGGCTCGTCGTACCGCTTTCCAGCCGGGCACTTCAGTCGCATCCTCAGGGGGAGCGGGACATGCACGAGGACGCCCAACGCCGAGTACGCCGCAGCCCCTTGCTGTCCATCACGCCGATCGTGCTCCTCGCCGTACTCACCCTCGTCCTGCTCTGGGAGATCGTGCGGGCGAACGTGACCGGGGAGGCCGCCCGGCAGTGGCCCTGGCGGTTGCAGCTCATGGACATGAACCCGCTGGGCAGTCTGCTGGCGGTCGCCGTCGCCGGTGTGCTGGCCCGGGCGCAGTACGCGCGCACGGTGCGGCCGGCGCTCGGCTGGCGCTCCACCTGGGTGCGCGGTGAGCTGGAGCCGGACGAACGCGCGTGGCGCGTGGGCGTCCTCAACGGCGGCCAGCACCACGCGGTGGTGGAGCGGGTGGACTACCAGTGCGTGCCGCGCGGCGGGGAACCCGGCCCGTGGACCGATCACGCCGGGCTGATCGCCGAACTGGCCGCAGCCCGGTTCGTGTTCGGCAAGGACTATCGGATGGGGACGTTCAGCCCTGGGTTCCCCCTGTCGGGCAGTACCGGGCACAGCACCGTGGAGGCAGGCGTGTTCGCGCAGCGGTTCGTCGACGAGATCGACGTGCTGCTCATGCGGGTGCGGGTCACGGACGCCGTGGGCGACAGCCATGAGCGGAGCATGGACCTCATGCGGGGGGCCAGGGTGGAGCGCGAGGGATTCCCGGACTGAGCCCTCAGCACGGGTGTGCCGACTGAGCCCTCCCCTTTGGGTGTGCCGGGAGTTACCGTCGAAGTACATACCTGGTGCGCCGACTTTGGACCCCGGGGGGTCGTCATGGTCGAGGAGCTGGTGGCCGCGGGAGTTTCCCTCGCGTCCGTGGGGCTGGTCTACGTGATGGCGGGAGCCCGCGTCGTCAGACAGTACGAACGTGGTGTGGTGCTGCGGCTGGGGCGGCTGCGCTCGGAGGTGCGCGGCCCCGGGTTCACCATGGTCGTGCCCTTCGTCGACCGGCTGCAGAAGGTCAACATGCAGATCGTGACGATGCCGGTGCCCGCGCAGGAGGGCATCACGCGCGACAACGTCACGGTGCGGGTCGACGCGGTCGTGTACTTCAAGGTGGTGAACCCGTCGGACGCGATCATCCAGGTCGAGGACTACCGCTTCGCGGTCTCCCAGATGGCGCAGACTTCACTGCGGTCGATCATC